>JAFQYK010000209.1 GCA_017406485.1 Clostridia bacterium | reverse complement strand
GCAGTAAATGCAAAATGCGTTTGCATCCGGATTTTCCTTTCCGCAATAGCTACAATACATTTTTATTTACCCCCTTGTTGTTTTTTATAATGTTTCGCAGCAGCTCTGCTTTTTTCGCTTCGTTTATGGGAAACGATTCAATAGCTGCGACTATAAGACGTTTAATGATTTTTTCAAGCATAGTTACCAATCCTTTCACATTCATTTTTGCGCTTACACTTCTATAACGAATGAGAAAATAGGTTGGTTGCATAAATTTAAATTTTTTTTCAAAAAATTTTTTTAATATAAAAATGCGCCGCCCAACAAGGAGCAGACGCATAAAAAATGTGACCGCTCTTTGTTATTGCGACATAACATAATCAAGGCATTGCATTAAATACAACCTAAATTGAGCGCACACTTTTTTACAAATGTACATTTAGATTGTATAGAACACATCAAAAATAAACAGACAATTTTTGCCTGCGCCTTGATATTAAGCGGTATTCACAAAAATAAATACCTATGTTATGTCGCAAATTGTATTTTATCACATTTATGAGTATTTGTAAACTGATTTTTATAACAAAGCAAACGCGAGAAGGCATAATCGCACGCGATTATGCCTTCTGCATTCTTAAGTTATGCCGCAATAACTTTGAGCATGTAAACACTTGTTTTATAGGTGCTTACAATCTTTTAACGAGCGGATGAGAATGTTGGTTGCATAATTTAAATTATTTATTCCATAAACTTTGCTTCGGCTGTATTGTCGGGCTCAACCAAGCTGAAATCAATTTCGTACCTCTCGGCGTGAGGATTTTCATATATCAGTTCGTCAAGAATATTGGCAAGCTGTGATTTTATCCACCGTGCGCCAAGCTGCTTGTTCACCGCGATATGCGCGAGGTGCACTATTACGCTGTTGTCAGCCGAGATTTTTCGCTGTATTTGCTTTTCGAGCCGCTTTACCTCCTTCTGACCAATACGAACAAGGTCATCCACGCTCAACGAGTTCATGTAAACCATTCTTGTTATTCGTCCGGCAAGCTCGCGTTTCATACCGTAGGCGATAAGGTCATCTGTGGTAATTTCGGTACTGCCGTTTTCGCTGCCGGCTGGCTGTTCCCTATGAAAACCAATTACACCGGTTGATGTTCGCTTCTGCTTCTTTTTGTCTTGCAGACCTTGGAACGCTCCGAGAAGCACTATTGTGATTTCGGAAGTGTCAACGGTAAAACCATTCTCGCCGGCAAAGATAAGCGTATCACCGTTGAACAGACGCAAAAGCTGACTTTGTATTGAGTTTGCATATTCGCTTGACAGACCGCTGCTTAGAAATATTTTATCAATTTCATCAAGCACAAGAATAATGCGCGACCGGCAATCAAACGGTATATCTCTGAAAATCGTCGAGATTTTATTGTCACCTTTCCACCCCTCAGGCGTGAGCGTGCTTCCGTCAAAAATGAAAATCTTATCCGCACCGCACTCTTTCTGTAATACCTGCCACAGATACGATTTACCGCTTCCGCTTTCAGCGATAAACAGATTTACAGAACGCCGTTTCTGTATGTGATTATACAGGATTATCGCCGCAGCCTTCACCGCGGCATCCTGCCCGACAATACCGCCGTCTGTATTCAGCCAACGCTCAAAAAACTTGGGCGTAAATCCGTTGTACTTCTGCCACAAATCAACCTCTATTCTCTCGCCCCTGAGCAAATCTATTTCATCATCAATATCCATACAGTATCTCCTCTATCTCCTCCGGCATATAGCCGTCATTCAGCAGCGTTTCAATATCGTCCTCGTCAAAGCCGAAATACGGTGCAACGCTTTTCAGCTCGTCCGCGTAGTCCAACTTATCAGCAAAATTAAACCCTCTGCGCCAGTCAAGACCGAAGGAAGTCCTTGCGTCATACTTGAACTTCTCGCGCTCCAATTCGCCGTCTGAGGTGATTTTCAGTATCTCGCCATTATCTATGTCAATTTCCTCATATTCGCCCCTCTGAAGCTCGTTAAACAGCTCGGTATCAACAAGCGCTTTCCATAGGATTGAAAGCGTTGACGCATAAACGTAAGCCGACCTTGAAGGAAAGTGGAATATTGAGAGAGGGCTGTCACCTTTTACAAGGTACAGATTATCCATATCGTCAAGCAAGCTGAATGAGAAGCTGCCCTCGACATTTTCAGCCATATACTTCACACTTTCCATATCGAACCGCTTTTTGTTCTCGACAAGCTGAACGGCGATATAGCTGTCGGTTTCGATTTTTGTCTTAGGCAGCTTTAACTGTCGTCGTAGTGTGCGGTCATTAGACAGTATGCCGTTATGAGCAAGCGCAAAGTTTGTATGACCGCATTTGCCGCGGAACGGATGGTTATTCTCGTTAAATTTCAGCGTACCCTGTGTAGCGTTGCGCGTATGCCCCATAACGGCGGCTGTGTGCTTCGGTACGCGAAAATTCATCTCATACGCGCTTTTACTGCGCTTGAATATGTTTAGTCTGCCGTGGTAGTTGTAGGCAATTCCTGTCGCGTCTGTGCCGCGTACCGCACTTTCTACTGCAAGCGCTTCTGTAATTTCAGATATATCCTTGATTTCATTTCCGTAAGATAAAATTCCATAAAGTCCGCACATTTATTTCGCCTCCAATCCGCGTATTTTGAGGTAGTCCGTCAGTTCAGGCATATCCTTAACCGATTTTGCAAAATCCGCCCACGTCATTGTCTGAAACTGCTCGTCCGAAAGCTCTATTGCATCGTGACATAGCTTGTCAACGAACTGCAAGGTTGCGGCAAAGGTTTCATATTTGAGTGTGCCGCGGAATATACGCAATTCAACTGTGAATTGATTTGTAAGGTTCACCGCAACATAACGACCAAGATAAGATTTTTTCACGTTTTTTAGTGTTTCTTTAGGATTTTCAATAGAGCAGCCGTAACGAGCCGCCCAACGGTTCGCCTGACCCTCTGTACGGCGTGAGAAGCGCAATATCTCAGTCCAAAACTTTTCAAAGAAATACACAATGCGTCCGATTGTGTTTTCTTGTTCTTCAACCGTCTCGCCAAGAGCCGCACGATTGATATGTACGTGCAGTCCGCAGGTCTGCGCGGTATGGCTCAGATATTTCAACTCACGCGCACGCTGCATAACTGCTTTCCACGGTATATTGTTTAAATGGTAATCAAGCGTTGCCGGATGTGAAACGATTTCTATACCATCATTCAAACTTCCGTCATGTTTGAAATCGGTGACTACCTCCTTTCACTTACTACCGAGGAATTCAACCCCCTCCGTGAAAGGTCAGTTCTTAAAGGGGTTCCTGCCCTTGCGGTAATCGTCCACGAGCATTTTTGCGAGATTCATCTTCTGACGGAGAGCGTATAGGACCTTGCGGTCGACCGTTCCCCGGCACACGAGATAGATGTAATGGCAGTTCTCTTTCTGTCCGGCTCTGTGGATACGAGCCTTTGCCTGCTCGAAATTGCTCATACTGTAGTCAAGTGAAAAAAAGACCATCGTTGATGCCGCCGTCAGCGTGATGCCCAATCCCGCCGCCGCGATCTGCCCCACGAACACACGGCACTTATCGTCATACTGGAAACGGTGGATCTCATTGTCGCGGTCTTTTACGCCGCCGCGCACCACGGCGTAGCCGATCTTTTTCTTTTCGAGAAGTTCCTGGATATCATCCAGTTCCGGCACGAAACGAGCCATAATGACGAGATTCTTATCCTCGGCCATAGCGGAATCGATAATGTCGGAAAGAGCGTCCAGCTTGGCGCGGCTCACGGTATTGACCACGCCATCATCATCGGTAAGGTGTCCGCCTGTGATCTGCGACAGGCGCAGAAGCCTTGTGAGGATGTTCGCCGTGGTCACCTCCGACTCGTCCAGTTCCGCATAGCTTTCGTCCTCGATGCTGTCGTACAGTTTTATGGCGTCCTTCTCCAAGTCCACGGTACGGACTTCCTCGGTGATCGCCGGAAGATCAAGGCACTCCGCTTTCGTCACGCGGAACGCCACCGAGTGGAGCTTCCGCAGGAAATCATCGGTCATCCATTTACGGAAGATCGGCGTGTGGTTGCCGTAGCCGCCCATGTCAAAATACTGGTTACGGAAAGCATAAAACGATGTGCCGAATATCTGCGGATTAAGGAACCTGTACTGCGAAAACACGTCCAATTCGCGGTTCGTGATGACCGTACCCGTGAGGAGCAGCTTGTATCTCGCCTTATCTCCAAGGGTATGGAGTCCCTTGCTCTGCTTGCTGCGGTTCTCTTTCAACTTG
>JAFQYK010000208.1 GCA_017406485.1 Clostridia bacterium | reverse complement strand
GGCGGATTATCTTCGTGAAAAGGAGGATTTCCGGAGCCACCTTGCCGCGCTTGACGGCGAGATAGCCGAGCTTGAAAAAGCTGTGCTTGCTCACGAGGATAAGGAGGCTGTTCTCGCACGCTATACGCATATCGACAAACTCACGATCCCTATCGTGCAGGAGTTTATTGACTCAATCATTGTCGGTGAGGTCACTGACACGAACGAGCCAAGGCGGATTGTAATAAATATGGCGGTGTAACAGAGAGGACTGCGAAACGCAGTCCTCTCGAGACTGTGAAGAAAAGTCTGTAAATTTAATTCCTTCTATGATAGAATAGAAAATATCATAGGAGGAATTTTTTATGGCAAAGAGAAGACGAGAAAGAATGAGTGAGGCAAAAAAGAATATCATCGCTGAGTTGATACAGGAATATGATATCAAGACTGCCGCTGATATTCAGGAAGCATTGAAGGATTTGCTTGGCGGCACAATCCAGGAAATGCTTGAGGCAGAGCTTGACGAACATTTAGGATATGAGGAATACGAGCGAAGCGATAATCCCGATTATCGCAACGGTGTAAAACACAAGAAATTACGAAGCACTTACGGCGAGATACCGATTGATGTACCTCAGGATCGTGACGGAGATTTTGAACCCAAAATCGTTCCCAAGCGTAAGAAAGACATATCCGAGATAGAGCAGAAAATCATAGCTATGTCGGCCAAAGGAATGACCACACGTCAAATTTCAGATATGGTAGAAGATCTTTACGGCTTTGAGGTAAGCGAGGGGTTGGTGACACATGTCACAAACAAAATAATGCCTCAAATAGAGGAATGGCAGCAGAGACCATTATCGGCAGTTTATCCGATAGTGTTCATAGACGCAATACATTTTTCAGTGCGTGACGAGCATATTGTTAAAAAGGTAGCTGCGTACATAATTCTCGGTATAAATGACGAAGGACATAAAGAGGTGTTAAGCATAACGGTCGGAGAAAATGAAAGCGCCAAATACTGGCTTGGAGTATTGAATGACCTTAAGAACCGAGGTGTAAAGGATATACTGATATTGTGTGCTGATGGACTTTCGGGAATAAAGGAATCTATTGGAGCAGCATTTCCGAATACGGAATATCAAAGATGTATAGTCCACATGGTACGCAACACACTGAAATATGTTGCTGAAAAAGACAAGAAAGCGTTTGCGAATGATTTAAAAAGTATCTATCACGCTCCCAATGAACAGGTTGGTTATGAGCGGATGCACGCGGTTACGGAGAAATGGAAGGACAGATACCCGAATGCGATGAAGCGTTGGGAAGATAACTGGGATGTAATATCACCGATGTTCAAATTTTCTGCTGATGTAAGAAAGGTAATGTACACAACAAACGCGATAGAGAGCCTTAACAGCTCATTAAGGCGTTTAAACAGCCAGAGAAGCGTATTTCCGAGTGATACGGCACTTTTAAAGGCGCTGTATCTGGCAACATTTGAGGCAACGAAAAAGTGGACAATGCCGCTTAGAAACTGGGGCAGAGTCTATGGGGAGCTGTCGATAATGTACGAAGGACGGCTTGGGTAACGTAACCCCGGTCAAATCAAGGGAAAGATTTACGGTCTCCGGCGAGGCCGTCCTTGACATAGGCACAAATCCGTGCTATATTACAGTTAAGGCAGGAGTGCCGAAATCCGGCTTCCTGCCCCATAAATTACGATATTTTATCATAGAAAAATTGATTTTACAGAAAAAATTTCACACTCTCGTCCTCTCTCTACTTATCTCAACAACCAATCGACAACATTAATAATCTTTATACCGTCAAATGAGTTGTTGAAACTTCTATCCATAGTCAGGACAATTTTTTCATAGTTGTCACGAATTGCCTTTAACGGATCAAGCTCACGCTCGCGCGTTTCCGGAGCCATCATTGTTTCAGTAACTTGAATATACAGTTTTTCATCAGCTTTTGACGCAACAAAATCGACCTCCTTATTTGCAACCTTACCGATTGCTGTATCATAACCGCGGCGGAGAAGCTCAAAATAAACAATGTTCTCCAATACATGACCGCGGTCTATATCCCGGTAGCCAAGCAAATAATTTCTAAGACCTGTATCTACAATATAGTACTTGCCGAGTGTCCTCAGATATTCTTTGCCCTTTACATCAAATCTTTTTATTTCATAGAATACATACGACTCTAAAAGCGCTCCAACATATGCCTGAACAGTAGCGACAGCCGGTTTTGTTTTTCTTCCGCCATCGAGCAAGCCCTCATTTACAAGTGTATTGCCGATAGATGTGACAGAAGTATTGTTGCCGATATTATCTGCGAGAAACATTATAATTTTACGCAGCAAATCTGCATCTGTAATCTGCCTTTGTCCGCGTCTTTTTTCACGTTCAAGAATATCACGCACTACAATCGTAGAGTAGATTCCATCCAATAGAGTCAAAACCTTGTCCTGTTCAAGTCCTACATCTGCTATTCCGGGCATACCCCCGAATTTCATATACGCGTCAAATACTTCATCACTCTGATAGCTTTCCCCATCAGAATCATAAATGCGTTTCTTCAATTCGCCCGACGGATTTTTGTGGTCCTTTAACACATAATCATTAAAATCAATAAATTCTTTAAATGAAAGCGGCAGCATTTTAATTTCTATATACCTACCCGCAAGATATGTTGAAAATTCTGACGATAACAGATATGCGTTCGATCCGGTGATATAAATATCACAGTCAAAATCGACGCGGAAAGAATTTATTGCATCCTGCCAATCAGGCACTCTTTGAACCTCATCAAAAAACATATACACGGTTTTGCCTTTTACTATCTGATTTTTGACATACTCGTAAAGCCGTCTTGAGTCCATATCACGGTATTCCATTGACTCAAAATTTATACTTATAATCTGCTCTTCACTAACACCATCACGCTTTAAATAATCAATCATAAGCCTTAGCAGACTTGATTTTCCACAGCGTCTTATCCCCGTTATGACCTTAACAGGCTCAGTATCACGAAAAGCAATCAGTTTATTTAAATATAAATCTCTGTTTTTCAACGATTTCATAGTAATCACCTCGTCAACAAGTATATCACAAACTTTATTTTTTTTCAAGTTT
>JAFQYK010000207.1 GCA_017406485.1 Clostridia bacterium | reverse complement strand
CTTTTGTAACCTCAATATCCGAAGGCTTTGAGGGACGGGCGGGTATGCTGATTGCAAGCGGATTGCTGTTTGCGTAGTTAGCGTCCGCCGCTTTTTTAACAATCGTTATATCCTTGCCATAGTAATTGTTATCAACAGGAACAGTACCGTCTGTGACTTCAATTTCCGCGCTGTCGCCATCAGCGGTAATGATATATGTACCGTTCGCAAAGCCGCCTATTGTTTCGTTTATATAGTCCGTTATTACATCGCCGGTACTAATAATTGTTTCGGGCAGCGCCGATACATTTACGGTAATTGTTTTCTGTACCGTATTGTAGTTTACTGTATCATCAGGCGTAAATGTTGCGGTAAAGCTGTTGTTTCCGACATTACCCACGCTTTCATTGTTACCCTTATCCCAAGTGAAGCCAGTGGGGAGTGTAAGACCTCCGAGCGTGTCACCGTAGGTTGCGCTCTGCGGAGTGGTCGGCTCGGTGTATGTAGGTGTTGCTTTTGCAATCGTGTATTCAACGGATATTGTTTTATCGGTATCAAGCGTAACTGACGCTTTATAATAGCCCGCGTTTACGGTGGTGCTCGTTTCCGCATAGCTGCCGTCTGTTGTCTCTTTGTATTCGTATTTAACGGTTATCGTATCGCCTGTTTTAGCGGATAGTGTATCAGTCACAGCGGCATTGTGGCTTTCGGTGTTATACACAAGCTTTTCCGTCGGCGCGGTAAGCGTCACACTGCCGCCGTTTGTATCGGTGCAGGCATCGTCCGTGTTTTTGCAAGTGGCCGTTATCGTTGTGCCCGAAACGGTGTACTCCCATTCGTGTGTGTGGTCTGCCGTTGTTACCTCTGTACCTGCACTTACCGCTTCGTTGTAGTTTTCGTTTCCGTTATATTTTACAAAGAAGTAATAGGTTGTATTCTTTGTTAATCCTGTGAATGTCGGACTTTCCTGCCACTTACCCGTGTCAGTGGGAGCGGTGTTTTCTGTATTTACCGCATATTTTACGCCATTTACACCACCCGCTATAGTGTCAAGAATTACACTCGCCGAGCCTACCGTTTGTGCTGTGGGTGCGGTGATGGTCTGATTTGCTTTTTGGACGGTGACATTTACGGTGAAGGTAACTGTGCCGTCAAGGTTCAGGCTGAGCAGTTCAAAACCGCCATAGCCCGCTTTCTTTGTTGCCGTAATTTCAATGGTATATGCCTCTGCCTTTACGGGAACGGCGTTGTTTGCCGCAATGATAAGATTATCACCGTCTATACTTGCGGCAACCTCCGCGCTGTCTGCGGTCTTAAAGTCACCGCCTGTGATTGCATATGTAAATGCGTTTAAGGACGAAGTACCGTCTGCAAAGCTCATGCACTCGCTTAAGTCCTTTGTCTTACCATCATTGTATTCTATTGTAATTCCGTTAATGGTTTCCTCGCTGTCATAATTTTCCGAGCCCACGGCATAGAGAACAATATCCTGTGTAACAGCCGTTCCCGCCGTATACGCCGCTTTTGTATCAGTGTCAAGCGTCCAGTGCGAGAAATTGTATTTTTCATCCTCGCTTGTATAGTCGGGCAATTCCGCTATACCTGTGCTGTTTACATAAGCATCATCTGCAGCTTTTGCAAAGCCCGCACCGTCCTTTTTCTTAAATTCAACCTTATATACCTTCTTTGCTGCGTCGGATGTGAAAACAGGCGTTGTATCAGTACCGATTGCCTGTCCCCAGATATTCTCGGACTGACCGCCCTGCAAAGCGTAAGCCGCAGCGCCGCCCTCGGAGGCAGTATAGCAGTTTGTTATTGTGCCGCCTGTATTAGCAGCTGTTGAGAAGCAATTTTCTATTGTGCCTGTGTTCGTGTTGGCAATTTTGCCATCTGTGTTAAGGCAGTTTTCTATCGTGCCGCCGTTTGTATCGGCTATTACGCCGCCGCTAATTGCAAGCTTGCTGATATTGGCACTTGCTTCTATTGTATCAAAAAGCTTATCTTCTTCGCCAAGACCGCTTACGGTATGCAAGCCGCCGTCAAAATGTCCGCTGAAATTATTTATCGGTGTCCAGCCGCTTTCAAGTGTAGTATCATTTGTCAGCACATAATATTTATCCGTCCAAGTGTTGCCCTCACTGTCCGCGTTTATTTTGTCGCGGATATACTTCAAGGTTCCCGCATCAGGTATGAGATAGGGTGTTTCCTCCGTTCCGTTGCCCTGAATGTCAATCACATAAACTTTTACGGTAAATGTAGCCTTGTTTGTCGTATCATCAAAGTAATTGACGCTGTTCAAATAAAAGACATCCTGCATTTGTTTTCTTTCAGCCGTTATCGTAAGAGTATATTCACCTGCCGCGGTTGTATCTGCAATAACAAGATCTACATATTCAATGGTAATACCCTCAGGCAGCGTGTCGGCAGTAAATTCAAGGTCACCTGTTAAATCCTCACCGCTATATGAAACAAGCCTCCAAAGCGCAAGGTAGTCCTCCTCACCTTTGCCTACAATAATCTCACTGTCGCTTACGCCTGTTGCATTGGTTTCCTCAATATAGTAAGCGTAGTAGTCTAAATCCGCATCCGCAACTGTTATATTCCCTTCGTCTGTGAGGTCAATTAAAGCAGCCGTACTGTCGCTGTCCTTCGGCAGAAGATGATTATAATATGACAAAGCCCAGTCATCTTGCATAATATTATAAATTTCCGCCTTGCTGACATTGCCGGCATTGGTGTACATAGACAGATACGGATTCGCTTCACCATCGCTGTATATACCGATACGGTAGAGCTTATCTGTTTCGTTGTGGTCGTTATAAATTGTCAGCTTGCACTTGTAGTCGCATATCACTATCGCTTTGCCGTCACTGCGCGTTATTTTGTGACCGTTAAGGCAGAGATTTATCTCCGCATTGCCGGCATTGTAAAGCTCGTCAAGCGTCACATCACTCGCGAGATAGTAATTGCCTTCTGTTATCGGAAGTGAGTCTGCGCTTGCCCATTCCGTAAAGGTTATGTCGTCGTGGATATGGGGCTGTATGAGTACGGGAGCGGTCATTTCCGTACCATCCGCCGTTATCGTTCCCATTTTCCATATATCTGCGAAATCAAAGCCGTCAAAGCTTGCGCTGCTTGCAAAAGCTTCACTGCTTAATGTTGTTACTTCTTTGCCGCTGCCGGCTTCGGATACCGTTCCCGAACCATTATCGGCAGTACCGGACAGCATATAACACTTTGTTATATTTGCCT
>JAFQYK010000206.1 GCA_017406485.1 Clostridia bacterium | reverse complement strand
TATACCGTCCTCAACAATATAGCGCGGGAAGCCATAGCTGTATTCGCCGCCGCCCTCAACCTCCTTTGAGCTTATCACTCTTGATATGTCACCAATGGCTTTTACCGTGACAGTAAAGGGGCCTGTCGGGTTTTCCTGCACTGTCGGATATACGAGCGACGGCGCGGTGCCTGTCATCGTAACCGTGTCAAAGCCCGCGGCAGGCGATAAATATCTGCCGTTTTCGTCAAGCGCGGCTTTTCCGACATAGAACTTCGGATGCGGCGGCTGATTGTAGCCGCAGTTCTGCCACGCTATTGCCGTTCTGTATTGAGTATCGTGCATAAGCGTCGGCATTTTGTAGTCTGTCGGCGTAGTCGTCATAAATATTCTTAGCGTTCCGTTATCATCGGTAGGATAGCAGATTTCCTCGCGCCAGTCGCCGAGCAAATCCGCTGAAAGCGCGGGCGCGTCCTTATCTCCGAAATGAACATCGGAAAAGCCTCTGACCGTTTTCTTTGTATTCGTTTTGATATCGTATTTTAATATAGTTGTACGGCTTAAAAGTTCGCGCTCCAAATCACCGTCCCACCATATGAGAAAGCTCGGATTGATATTTGCGGGAGCGTCGCCTATAAGATTTCCGTTAAAGTCGTACAGATTTGTATTGGCTGATGAGAAAAACTCACTTGTATCATTGTAATCATCATCAAAATTCCCCATCAGGCCTCTGCCGACATCCTCGGTTGCGCTGACCTTTGCCATAATCGACGCATCCCCGGCCTTTCTGACCTCGGCGCCGAACTCCTTAAAGCCGATATCCTCCTCGTGTACCTGGAAAATCTCTTGTTCGCCGTCATTGTTAAAGTCCGAAACGTGAAGCGCATCGCCGTGTCCGTGGTCGGTGGAGTTTAATATGCTGCCGTCGTTATCCACAACGGTTGATCCGAAAACAATCTCGTCCTTGCCGTCATTATCCGCGTCACATACGCTGATCTGATGGTCGCCGTTGCCGTAGAGAGTTCCGTTCATTTTGCCGTGACCCTCTTTAGCAACCTCGGGATTTCCCTTATCGTCTCTGTGCCAGCGCATTGTAAAACTCGTGCCGTTCCAGTCATACGCCGCCATTGCCGCGCGCATATAATAACCGCGCGCGGTTATAAGGCTCGGGTGTACGCCGTCAAGGTACGCTACGCCGGCGTTATAGCGTTCGGAGCGGTTTGCGTAGCTGTCGCCCCACGAGTTGACATTACCTCTTTGCGGGTAGTAGTTTACGGTTTGTATTGCCTCTCCCGTTTCGCCGTTGAACATTGTGAGCCAGTCGGGGCCTGTGAGAATTTTACCGAGTGTTCCGCCCGCGGCAGAGCGCAGATCGCTTTCGTCGGTAAAGACTTCATTCGTATATTCATCCTGCCACGTGAGCGGATATGATACGCCGTCAATCGTAACAGGCGCGCCCTTTGCGCTTACATAATTACCCTTACCGTCCTTGCTTCCGACCGTTGTCCTAAGAGCCATTTCAGCCTTACCGTCACCGTCAAAGTCATACACCATAAGCTGTGTATAATGCGAGCCTGCGCGGATATTTTTACCCAAATCCACGCGCCATAGCTTTGTGCCGTTTTGCTTATAGCAGTCGATAAGGACATTGCCTGTGTAGCCCGCTATTGAATTATCCTGTCTGTTTGTGGGATCCCACTTGACTATAAATTCATACTCGCCGTCATTGTCGACATCGCCTACGGAAACCTCGTTAAATTCGTATGTATAGTCCTCGCCGCCCTCGGGCTTATCGAGAATTACATCCTTGTAGTCATGCGTGGACGCAATAAATACATCATTTTCCATAGCCGTTCCGTTATGCGGCGTGACCTTGTACACATCGCCGATATTTCCGTTTGTGTCAGTGTAATTTGTCGCGTCAAGGTCAGACACAAACGGCTCTGTGTCATCATTACGGTATATGTCAAAGGTCTCACCTATCGCCTCTGTGCCGAGCAAACGCCAGCTAAGATATATGCCGTTATCTACAGCTACTGCGTAACCGCCGCGTCCCAAATACTCGACCTGACGCGCACCTGTTTCCGCTTTGGTTGGCAGAATCGGTATTGTGATAAGCGATATACATAATATTAGGGATAATAGCTTTTTATATGATTTCATTTCCTATCTCCTATCCATCCAAAATCAAGCTGAGAAACTTAGTTTGTATTTCACTGAGCGCTTACGGTGAAGGTTGCTCTGTGAACAGCATAACTGCCATCCGACATACTGCCGCCGATTGCAACAGTATACGTTCCCGGCGCTAAACTCAAATCGCTGATAGATGTTATTTCCGTTTCGGACTGAGATATATACGCTATTTTTTCTGAGGTGTCACCAACAAGCTGACTGTCGGTTGTGCCGGGATTATATATGGCAACTGTCCTCTTGCCTGTCAGCGTGGGCTGATTGGAAAGTGTTACTGTTCCGTTATTATAATTCGCGCTGAATGTGCTTACAAGCTCTTCTGGCTCCTTATTTGTAGTAAGGGATGTCCACGCCATAACCTTTGCAGTCCATGTGTTCTCGTTAAACTCTGCGGGCAGATTATAGTCAATCGCTACCTCATTGCTCTCGCCCGTCTGAAGGCTTTTGCCGCTTGTTTTCTTTGAATATGAGCCGGCAAGCTTGCCGTCACCGTCAAAAAGCGTCATTATAAACACAACATCATCTCTGTAATCGCCGAGCTTATTGACATACAGCCTTACAAGATGCTTTTTATTTACTGTACGCTGCTTGCCCTCATTTGTATCCTTCTCATCGCCGCCGTCATAGCCGAGACCTGTTATCTCAAACTGGTTTGCGGCTACAACCGAAATCGGAACATATGCAATTGCACTGCCCTTTGACGCTCTTACGCGTAGCTGCTGCGGAGTTGTCAGACCATTTGATGAAAGCAC
>JAFQYK010000205.1 GCA_017406485.1 Clostridia bacterium | reverse complement strand
TCGCCTCTCCTTTAAGGTATGCCGTTTTGCTGTCCATCACAAGGCGTATTTCCTTATCGTCATAATTCAATACCGCAGTTCTTGTGTCAGCCTCCCAGCCGACCGTGCCGCCCATTTCCTCTACAACCGCACGGACAGGTAGGAGAGTTCTCTCATTCACAATAATGGGCGTGCTGCCCTCATCGTCAATTGTCTTTTCCACACCGTTTACAGTCATTACGGAGCTGCCAATCTGCATTGTAAGACTAAAATCCTCGGCATAGCCTATGGTTAATGCTCCAAGCATTGTAAAAACCATAGCAATCGCAAGTAAAACCGATAATACTTTCTTCATTTCTTTGTAACTCTTTTCTTTAAATTTTATTCAAATTCTGCCGCAACCTGTGTAAGTAAATTCCGTATTTCAAGATGCTGCGGACAGACTTTCTCACATTTTCCGCACTTTAAGCAGTCGGACGCTTTTCTGCCGCCCTGCGTGTTTATGTTTTCATAATAGTAATCGGCATTCCAATTTCCAAAACGCTTCTTAGCATTCATGAGCGAAAAAAGCTCCGGAATTGCAATCTCCTTCGGACATTCCTCCATACAGTAACGGCAAGCGGTACAAGGAATTAAATCCTGCGCCTTAAATATCTTGACTACCATTTTTACCGCCGCCAATTCACCGTCCGAAAGCGGTTTGAAGTCTTGCATATAGCTTGTGTTATCAAGCATATCGGACATACGGCTCATGCCGGAAAGCACAGTCATAATATTCGGAAAGCCCGCCGCAAAGCGTATCGCGTAACTTGCATAACTTGCACTTCCGAGATTGTCAAATATTTTCTTTGCTTCGTCTGGCAAATCCAGCAGGCTGCCGCCCTTTATAGGCTCCATTACGATTACCTTTTTACCGTACTTTTCGCAGACCTCATAGCACTTTCTGCTCTCAACGGAAGGATCGTCGTAATCGACATAGTTAAGCTGTATCTGGACAACCTCAACCTCCGGCTGCTCGGAGAGGATTTTTTCAAGCACCGCTGCCTTGTCATGGAACGATATGCCGAGATGCTTTATTCTGCCTTCTTTCTTAAATTCAAGAGCCGTTTCATACGCTCGACATTTCTTGTATTTTTCATAAATTGCAGCGTCCTGCGCGTGCATAAGATAAAAATCAAAATACTCCACGCCGCACGCTTTAAGCTGACTTTCAAACAGCGGGCGTATTTGCTCCTGTTTTGTGAAATGGTGCGTTGACAGCTTATCGGTAAGTATGTACTTGTCATGCGGATAGCGGCTTGTGAGGCAGTCCCTTAAAGCCGTTTCGCTTTTACCGCCAACATAGCCGTGAGCCGTGTCAAAGTAATTAAATCCCCGCTCAAGGAATGTATCCACCATTTCGCACATTATATCCGTATCTACCACGCCGTTTTTCATCGGCAGACGCATACAGCCAAAGCCTAATTTCCCTTTTATATTTTCCATTCAGTTCATCTCCTATCTCTTATCTATCTGCACAAATATATATCCCAGCGTCATAAACAACACCATAACGGCAAGATAATCCATATAAAAGAATATAAACGGCTTGTCAAAGCCAAAGAACGTAAACTGTACTTTGAGATACATATACTCCACAAAGCCTCGCTTTATAAAAGCATAAATTCCGTACACTGATATTGCGACAGGCAAGAGAGCAATCCATTTATGCCGGATGTTTTTTACAAATATTCCAATATGCACTCCTGCGTGTAAGCTCATAAGCACAAAGCCCCAGTATGCCGCAAGCATATGTACCGAGCGCATCAATGACGCACCAACGGTTATGTTCAGAAATTTGAATATATGCTTTGACAGCATTATACCGCTTACCATTGACATAATGACGCACAGGATAAGCAATAGATTGACCGCCGTTGTGACCGTTCTTTTCAAATTGTAATTACCCCTGAATATAGCCGTAAACCACTTACGGTTCAGCGTGATATGTGTTGCCATCAGCGCAGCCATAACAATGCCGATAATCTCGTGCGCCGTTTCCCCGACAAGCGAGTATCCCATAAGAATGGGTAAAAGAATGACCATTGCCAAGTCAACAGTCATTCTGAGTTTCTTTTTAATATCCATAACCTTCAAGCCACTCATTAACCTTATCTCGTGTGCTGTCTTGCTGCTTTTGTGCCTCCTCACCGCGTATGGCAAGTACATCTTCTACGATTGCGGACGGGATTGCTTTCTCAATCTTTGATTTTGTACCCGCATTCCCGCTGCCTTCGTGTGTGCAGAACGGTATTATTGTTTTATCCTCAAAATCGTAGTTTTCAAGGAATGTATATACTATCATCGGCAAATCTCCCCACCATATTGGGTAACCCAAAAACACCGTGCTGTACTGTTCAAAGTTTTCTACATCGCCG
>JAFQYK010000204.1 GCA_017406485.1 Clostridia bacterium | reverse complement strand
TATGAACTACAGAGAAGACGCTGAGTACTACGGCGGCTGGCAGCAGGGCTATATTAAGGAAGCCGGCGAGCTTGAGCTTCTCAAGAACGCACCGGGCAGCGCAGATGTTGCATCAGACCGCGGTGTTGTTATAAAGATGGTTTATAACGCGCTTCTCGCTGATTACAAAGAGGTAAGAACTTACGACGAGTACGGTCAGCCGAAGTATTCAACAGACAAGACTCTCGCAGAAGTTAAGTTCGATGTAATCGAGGCAAAGGGTCTCCTTATCGGTACGAACAAGACAACAATCGGCGACAAGGATATTCAGGAAGGCCAGATTGAAATTAAGAAGGATAAGGAAAACAATTCAGAGGTTTATAATACAATTCTTACCGATCTCGATGACTATATAGCACGTAAGGTTACTTACTACTATAAGGAAAACGCAGGTTTGACAGCGGAGGTTCTTGCTATAACCTATGATGCTTCAAAGTCAGAAACTTATGAGATTGACCCCGATGATATAGATAATGTTACATATGATGGCGGAGTTGTATCAATTAAGGTTAACAAGGTAAGCAAGGAAAAGAAGTCAACCTCAGACGCTAAGATTATCTACAACGGTAAGCTTACAAATGATATTACAGTAGAAGATTTCCAGCCCGAAAAGGGTAAGATCACAATGATTAAGAGTGATAAAAACGAAGTTGATGATTACGACGTAGTATTTGTTGACTCTTACGAAACACTTATCGTTACAAGCGCAAATGACGACAGAATTATTGGTAAAATCCAGGATCCGGAAGGTGAGGTTGGTACTACCACAAGCGTCACAATCACTATTGACGATAAGGTTGACAGAACAATAACCGTTAAGAAGATGGGCGAGGAAATTCGCGCAAGAAACCTTAAGAAGAACGATGTTGCTACTGTAAGAGCAAGCATTCCGTTCACAAACCCTGAGGTTCTTGACATAGTTGTAACAGGCGAGAGCATAACAGGCTCCGTTTCATCAATGTCAAAGGAATTGAATGATTCATCCGCTAAGATTAACGGTGATGATTATGGCGTAGCAAACGTTGCTGTAGGCGACCTTAAGACCGGCGCACAGGGTACTTTCTATCTTGATATGTTCGGAAGAATAGGTTATATTGACAGCGCTGTTGCAGGACGTCTTGAGTCAGGCGAGAAGTACGGTTGGATTATCAACCAGTATAAGGGTGAGGGCACAAGCGATCAGATTGTAAAGATTATGAGCCAGGAAGGTAAGGTTGAAGAGTTCACATACGCTTCAAACGTTGACTACTGGGCTCCTTCAGCTCTCGTTAAGAATACAGACAAGGCGGGCGTTTCAAAGACAAAGGCACAGATGGAAACAATCGTGGCAGACATCTTTGCTAATGACGGCTTCGCACATATGTGGAACGATGCAAGACAGACAACAGGCAGCGCAACTCACTTTGACAGACCGCATATCTGCACACCGGGCGCTTCAATCCGTCTTGTAAAGTATAAGGCAAACAGCAGCGGTAAGCTCACAAGACTTTATTTCGCAGTTAACGCTGTAAACCTTAACAAGTGGCTCTATGAGGAAAATTATGACGCTTCATACGGTGATATTCTTGACTCAAAGTACATCACAGACCCGTATCTCAGCGATGCTGATTTAACAGCGTTAAAGAACTCAGACGCACTTATATTTGACCAGACAAACAAGTCAGGCAGCACACTTGTCGGCGGACTTCTCGGCGGCTATAACCTTACGGATAATGCAGTAGAGTTCGATGTACCGGATGACGAGACAAAGTATACCAACGAGACATCATACGTTGTAGGCCCGGTTAACTCCTCAAAATATAACGTAAGAGAGAACGGTGTAGGCGATAAGTACATATTCGCAGATTTTGATGGTACAACTCCTGCTGTTCTTATCAAGTTCGTATCAGATCCGGACAGCGCTGTTAACCCGACAGACCTTGATACTGCGTCAAACATTGCAACAATTGTTGTTGATAAAATCAGCCAGGCTATTGACGCAGATGATGAAACTGTTTACGTAATCAATGGTTATACTTCCGGCACAGATGTTTCTGTAACAACGAAGACAACCAGTGCACTTGCTGACATTACAGGTTATACCTCATCATCAAGAAAGTATGCAATAAGCGATGTAATCTGGGATGGTAAAGATGGCGGCGATAATGGCGACAATCTCGCTAATTACCTCCATAAGGGTGATATTATCGTAACAGACGGTAACTCAATTCTCCGCTTCTACTCCGCTCAGCAGGTATATGAGGACATCAAGAGCGGAACAATCCCGTCAAAGACAATCACCACATCTGAAACAAGAAACAACTTCTACTTCGGACCTGTAACAGATTCTGATATAGATGATATTTCATGGATGTCAATCAATGGTCAGATGTTCTCGCTTGATGCAGGCGCAGTTATGGATGTAATTGAGATTGATATGGATGCTGCAAGCGCTGCAAGCGCAGTTAAGATCAGCGATGACCTTGCAACAGTATCTGACGTTGAAGTTTACTCAGAAGATGCTGATGAGTTTGACCTTGCTATGGCAAGAACAGCAAGCAAGGGTTCACTTCAGGAAGTAGTTATTTACAGAGTAAAGAATTACAACGGCGGCTTAAAGTAAACCAAAAAACCAATGCAACGGACGCAAATGCGTCCGTTGTTTTTTTGCCATCAAAAAAGCTGTTGCCGAAGCAACAGCTTTTTAAGTAACTCTATTTAGTCATCCAGCATAACCGCGCCCTGCATACCTGACGCAACGTGCATTGAATAACGCTTCAGGTAGCCCGTCTTAATCTTAGGCTCCTGTGGTACCCACTCGGCTCTGCGCTTAGCAAGCTCCTCGTCTGACACCTTAATGTTAAGCTGACATTTATCAATATCAATCGAAATTATATCGCCGTCCTGCACAAGACCGATAGGACCTCCTGCAAGCGCCTCGGGCGATACGTGGCCTATTGCCGCGCCGCGTGTTGCGCCGCTAAATCTGCCGTCGGTAATAAGCGCAACGTCCTTATCGAGTCCCATACCGCAAATCGCGCTGGTCGGTGAAAGCATTTCACGCATACCCGGTCCGCCCTTAGGTCCTTCGTAACGGATAACAACTACGTCACCCTTTACAATCTTGCCCGTATAAATTGCCTCTATAGCTTCCTCCTCGCTGTTAAATACCTTCGCGGGGCCTTCGTGCTGCAGCATTTCGGGAGCAACAGCGCTTCTCTTTACAACCGAGCCGTCCGGCGCAAGGTTGCCTTTAAGCACCGCGATACCGCCTGTTTCGCTGTATGGGTTGTCGATAGGACGGATTACGCTGTAATCCTTAACCTCGCAGCCCTCAATGTTCTCACCAAGCGTCTTGCCTG
>JAFQYK010000203.1 GCA_017406485.1 Clostridia bacterium | reverse complement strand
TACGTGTACGGTAACGGATTTTGAAATCTGGTCGTTGCCGACAGCCGTTGCGGTAATCGTAACGTTACCCTCGCCGCCTACAGCCTTTATAAGTCCGCCGTTCACAGTTGCAAGTGTCGGATCAGACGATGTCCAGCGTATACCCTTCTTTCTCGCTTCGGACGGAACTACCGCCGCATCAATCTGATATGTCTTTGTTCTTTCAAGCTCTATCGTAGCAGGAAGTCCTGTTCCGTCATGTGTCATTTCGATACCCGTGATCGGCACATCGGGAATGTCCGACGGGTACATAATCTTATCAAACGGCGTAGCCGGGTTAAGGTAATTGAGCGTGTTACCCTCAGAATCCTTTGCAAGCGCAGCCGAACCTATGTAATAGCTTGTGTGCGGAGGCTGGTTATAGCCTACGTTCTGCCATGCGATTGACTCACGGTACTGACTGTCGTGCATAAGCGTTGTCAGTCTGTACTTTGTAGGCGTGATTGGCGACATAACTCTTAGAACCGTGTCATCGTTTGCAGGCATTATAATTTCCTCTCGCCAGTCGCCCCAAAGGTCGGCAACAAGCGACGGGTTTTGCTTTGTACTGTTGTTTGCTTCACCCGGCAAATAACCTTGCTTATTAAAGAATATTCTGGCTGTTTCTCCAGTTTCGGCATTGTATTTCGCCATCTGATTGCCGTCAAGCAGTTCACGTCCGAGGTCATCATCCCAGTATACAAGGAAGTTACAGAAGCTTCTTGAATTGCCGCTTGGCTTTGCATTTACCTCATTGCCCTTTAAGTCATACGTTTTATCGTGAGCCGCATCCCATCCGAGAGCAAGCGCATCGGGGTGTGTCTTTGCGTATGCATCATCAATGTTATCCATAACACCGCGGCCGTTATCCTTTGTAACCGTCTTACTCCATATAGCGGTTCCGGTTAATGCGTTTCTGAAGTCCATACCTCTTTTGAAGCCCTCACTATCCTCCTTAACCGAGAATACCTCTATTTTACCGTCATTATTGAAGTCACTTACGTGCATTGCGTCGCCGTGACCCATCTTAGTGTTACCGAGCGAGGTCGTGAAATCATCGTCAAGAGATGCTGAACCGTATACAATTTCATCCTTGCCGTCGTTGTCTATATCCGCAACCGACAGGTTATGGTTACCTTCGCCGTACAGCGACGTACCCTTTGTTCTTCCGTCGTGCTCCTTAACGAGTGTCAGATTTTCACCGTCCCAGGTATACGCGCGCAAAACCGTTCTGTTATACATACCGCGCACCGGAACATAGTACGGATTTACACCGTCAAGGTACGCGACAGCAGCAAGGTATCTTGAGCTTCGGTTCATCTTTGCGTCACCCCACTCGCTTCCGTCCTCTTTGCCGAGCGGAATTGCGGCAGTGGTCTTTAATGGTCTGCCTGTTTCACCGTCAAATATTGTATAGTATTCGGGACCGTTGTTATTACCCTTACGTAGGGTAGTTGCATTGTTATCGGCTTTCTGGATTTCCTCCGTATCACCAACGGTGGTTACATATATCTTATCATAGCCGCCCTCACCGTTTTTAACGAGCGAATATGAGCCGGGAGCGGTTATTGTTGCAATTTCCGCTTTACCGTTATTATCAAAGTCATACACCATAAACTGCGAATAGTGTGCGCCGGCTGCTATGTTATTGCCTATATCAATACGCCACATAAATCCGTCGTTGCTCGGAGAAATTTCATATGCGTCATAAACACAGTGACCTGTTGTTTTGCCGCTGCTTGAGTCCTTTGAATCCTTAGGATCCCACTTAAGAACAACCTCATAATCACCATCGCCGTCCAAGTCACCGAGGCTGACATCGTTCGCGCCGCCTACTCCCGACGATCTGTTATAATCCGACATAGCCGTGGTGTTTGCGTGCGGAATATCTGTCGGCTTTGAAATAGGTATATCCATATATGTATACGTATCGTCACCATTTGTATCCTGCGCGGTTGTCCACGGTTCCTCATCTATCTGAGCCGCTGTGGCAGTTGATACAACTACCTTGTATTTGTTTCCGGCTATACCTGTTTTATCCGTATAGTTGCTCGCCTCACCGCCGGCAATAGTGGCTATCGGCGTCGATATACCCTCTTTGTAGACGTTATATGCGGTTATCGCCAAATCCTCCTTACCGAGAACTCTCCACGACAAATACACGCCGCCTGAAACCTTGACAGCGATAAGTCCGCGGTTAAGCTCCTCCATCATTCGTTTAGTCTGCTTATACTGTACCGCATCCTCCGCGCTTGCGGTAACGGCAAACGATGTGCATAACGAGCAAAGCATCGTAATGCACAAAAGCGTGCTTATAATCTTCTTCCTCATAATGTTTCTCTCCCTCTCTCATAAAGTTTAAAACACATATATTTATATTTTATAACATTTCAGGATTTTTCTCAACAAAATTATAGATTTATTTCTTTTCGAAATGTACAAAAAACAATGTAAATTTTGTGCATAATTACTTTTTCT
>JAFQYK010000202.1 GCA_017406485.1 Clostridia bacterium | reverse complement strand
GGCCTCGCTGCATTTGATAAGAAGGTTATCCTTTTCGGAAGCGAGGGTAACGCAAAGATATTTGAGTCCAAGTACAGAGAGGAAGCCTTTGATGCACAGCTTTGGAAAAAGACAAATCTCCCGCACGCAGTTGTAGAGGTTTGTGAATGCAAAAGGGAAGGTTTATTTTTTTGTTTTGGTAACAGATATATAAAAGAAGTAAGGCGACCATAAAAGTCGCTTACATGAAATAGTTTTTGTATTTTGTATTGACTGTCCTTGTGGCTATCCTCATCTCTGAGTATTTACATTACACCCAATAAATAATAATTTTCAATATAGATTTCAAATTTATTATAAATATTAAATTTTGTTAACAAGAGCAGTATTTTATTTACAAACTACGATATTTTGTTGAATTTTGACTTTTTATCTTGACACAATCAATGTAATTGTTTATTATATAAATGAGAAGTATTTGTTAGATATTTATATTGAGAAGTGAGATGATGCGAATGGCTATTGTACCAAGTCATTATTTTGATGCAGTTGTTTGCATAGGTGTACCAGGACAAACAGAAAATAAACAAAACAAAAAATGGATTGGAACCGGTTTTTTGGTTGGCAGAAAAGAAGAGGGAACAGACGGATATAGAATATTTCTTATAACAAATTATCATGTTATTGAAAATAAGGAAAATATTTATGTGAGATTTAATAAAAAAGGCAAACAAGATACCAGTGATTTTACTATTCCTTTAACAAGAAATAGAAAAGATTTGTTTTCAAAGCATCCCAATTTAGATATAATATCAATACAACTATCAGTTGTTTTTTTGGAAGAGAATGATTCAGAGTTTAGCTTCTTTGCGTTAGATAATAATGCTTTGGACTTAAAACAAATGAACGATACTGGGGTTTTAGAGGGAACAATTATATACTCTTTGGGTTTTCCTATGAATATGGTTGGTACACATAGAAAAACACCAATTTGCAGAATAGGCTGTATATCGAGAATATCTGATTTGATAGATATAGAAAATAATGATACATATTTAATTGATTTACACGCTGTTCCGGGAAATTCTGGAGCCCCTGTTATTAACAGACCAGAAATTATAGCACTTAATGGTACGCCCCATAATCAAAGTGCAAATTTGATAGGAATGATATGTGGTTCAATAAATTATAGTGAAAAATACTCTGGTAGTGAAAATGACATTCCATACGAACAGAACAGTGGCATTGCCAAAGTTTGTTCGGTGGATTCAATTAAAGAAGTAGTAGAATATGAATATGAGAGAACAAAGAGGACAGAATAATGAATGATTTTAATAGTGAAATCGTTTTAGGAATAATTACTACAGTAGGAACCGATACCACCGATGTTATACGATATATTCAGACTCAACTTGCGAAATTTTCATATGATACTGAAATAATTAATGTTTCTTCTGAAATAATCGCAAATTTTGATAATGAGGAATTTACAACAGACTCAGAGTATGAGAGAATTAATCACTATATGGATTTAGGCAACCATATACGAGAAAAAACGAAAGATGCAACAATTATAATGCAGGGTGTTGTTGCGGAAATTTTATCTAAAAGAGACAACATTGAAAATCCTAGTCCACGAGGCAGGACAGCATATATAATTAAATCTATAAAACACCCCAAAGAAGCGGATTATCTTAAACAAATATATGGTGATGGCTTTCATTTAATTGGAATAACCAGTGATTTAAACAATCGCTATGAATTTTTAGAAGATGTAAAATCATTAACACATGAACAAGCTACAGAATTGATTAATAGAGACTCAGATGAAGCGGGAGAATTAGGTCAACATACACAAGATGCTTTCCAAAACTCAGATTACTTTATTAATGTCACTAATAATACTGATGAAATCAAAAATTGTGTGTTTAGATTAGTTGACTTGCTTTTTGGTAATCCGTTCATAACTCCGACATTTGATGAATATGCTATGTTTATGGCATATGCCGCATCCCTACGCTCAGCGGATTTATCACGTCAGGTAGGAGCGGTTGTTACCAAAAATAATGAAATACTAACATCTGGAGCAAATGATTGTCCTAGGTATAAAGGAGGATTGTATTGGCAATTACATAAAGACAACAAATATTTTGATGAAGATGATGGCAGAGATTATACAATTGGATATGATTCTAATAAAAAGGAGCAGACAGACTTAATAAATAAAATATTAGAGAATTTAAAACTGCCTATATCCGATGAGAATGTCCAGTTGGTGCGAAAATCGGGAATTGGCTCATTGACTGAATATGGTAGGGTTGTACATGCAGAGATGGAAGCGCTTCTTGCTTGTGCAAGAAACAATATTTCAAGTATGGATTCTATAATGTATATGACTACATTTCCATGCCATAATTGCGCAAAACATATTATAGCAGCAGGAGTAGTAAAAGTAGTTTATATTGAACCATACCCGAAAAGTAAAGCGGTTGACTTCTATCGAAAAGAAATTTCTACCAGTGAGCAAGACAGTAACAATAAAGTTGTTTTCATACCATTTTCAGGTGTTGGTCCAAGAAGGTATATTGATTTATTTGCAATGACTACTGCTAAATGGGGTGTCAAAAAACGCAAAAATAATGATGGTAAAAAAATAAATTGGGACAGAAAAGAGTCCAACATAAGAAGTCCTATGTTGCCAATGACTTACTTGGATTATGAAAAAGTTGCATACAAATCTTATTATGAAGAAATTGAAGCTTTTGAAAAGGAGAAAGAAAATGAATAAAGAAAAAATTTTAGTGGGTGTATCTACTGATAATTTAGTCAAGGATGTCGAATTTAAAGTTAGCGAGACAAGCTATGACACTATAATACAAAATATAACTGAAACATGGCCAGACTGGAAAAAAGAGTTATGCAACAAAGGCTTTGTGGTATCTGCCAATTCAAAAAAATTATAATATATTACCAAATGGGCTTGTAGTAATTGACTGCAAGCCCTTAATAGTGGGTTTATATTTTACTTAGGTATCACGATTATTCTCAAATTGTGAGGACGGGTATCACCATTTTTTGTAAAATTGTGATACCCGCTTAAATATATAATGCCCCTGTCCGTACCTATCCATATTATATCCTTATAATCCTTTTATTTTAATTCCTATACTTACTGAATGGTTTTATATTATTTTATATAATAATGTTATATCATAATAAATTTTTAAATCACTCTAACATTAAAATATACAAATTGGGAAGGAGTGATATAAAATGGTCGATACACTGACAACATACAAAGAATTTAAAACTTTTGAAGATTATAGAACGGCGAAAGAAATATTTAGCGATTACATAAGAGTATTTAATCCAAAACAACCGTTGCATTGGAACGGAAACAAGTACACAAGCAACGCACTAGCTTCTTTTGGTATGGAGGAAATATCTTTTACACAAAAGAAAACATTTAAAATATTTATAAAGTTAAGACCTAAATTGATGATTGAAAAAGGCAATTACAATAATGTACTGAGAATGAGAGATGTACCACAATTATATAAAGCCTTTAAAACTCACATTATGAATATAGGCTTGCCATTATTATCTGATTTGGCAGAGTGGAAGGTTAAGAGAATAGATTATGCCATAGATATCATTGTCAATCCTCATCTAATATCAAGATATATTGAATTATTTAAGCAAGGTAATATAACTGAAGCTTTGCGTAATAGCGATGTCAGTAAGCGATACGAATATGCCAAGAACAACCTTTACCTATCTGGAAAAAACTATAGGGTGAATTTTTATGATAGGCACACAACTGTTAGGTTAAAGGAGAAGAACAGAGAAAAAACATATTTGGACACTGAATCTCTTAACGGTGTTATGCGTTTCGAGATACAGGTAAGAAAAATAAACGCAACTAAGCTTAGAAAGTCAGGTCTTATAACAAAAAATTGTGTGGGCGATTTTCTTAATATTGAGTTATGCAAATATTACATCAGCAAATATTATATACAGATTGTGGGATTGGGAGATTATTACACTCTGACAGAAGCCATGGCTAAATGTAAGAGTGATACACAGCGTTCAATGCTTTGTCTTGTGAAAGAAGAAGGAAGTATCTCCGAGGCAAAAAAGATATTTATTGAAAATAGCAGCAATAAAAGGAAAACAGAAAAGAGATTTAGCGAACGGATAAAAAAGCTGCACGCAAACGGAATAAATCCGGTGACAATAGACTTCGGTGTGGTTGAAAATCTTTACAGCAAAATAATGTATCAAATTGAAGGTAGCAATCAAATTTTAATAAAAAGGAGGAAGATAAACTATGAAGCAGCAAGTTAATCAGCTTACATACACAGTGCCCGAAATGGCAAAGGCGCTGAATATAGGCAAAAACAAGGCATATGAATTGGTAAAAACAGAAGGATTTCCTGTAATTTACATTGGTTCAACAATCAGAATTCCTGTAGAAGCATTGAATAGGTGGGTTAATGATATTGATGAGTTTGTTTGATTTTTGAGATAATTAGATTATATAGTATCTCCTTGAAGCCTGTATGCGTTGTGCATATGGGCTATTTTTATATCAAGGAGGAACTGAAAAATGCAAGAGGAAAGATTTATCTGTAACATCTGTGGCAGGGAGCATACACGCGAGGATGATGTGCTGTTTCATAATCAGCATATTTGCCACAGCTGTTATACACAGTAAACGATGATATAACGCTCTATGCCATTTACAGGAAAGCAACGGCACTAAAACTTTTCGCCGCTGGTGAACAGGCTCAAACGGCATACCTATACAATAATGAAACAAGTACGGTTACTATGCCAACTCCCATAGAATACGAAGGTTGGACTGCGATAGGTTGGCGTACAGATACAAATACTGATGAACCGACAGTCATTATCGGCGATAAAATTGCAGCAAGCTCCTCGACGAAATATTATGCTGTTTATTCAAGAATCATAACATTGACATACGATAGTGATGGAGGAGAGGAAATTGAACCGATACAGTACACACAATACTGTAATGTAACCGGAAACAAAACAACCTTTTATTCAAAAGCTATAAAAGCCCAAAAATATGGTTATCATTTTAAATATTGGGAGGCAGATATAGATGATGAACCGTATTATGAAACGCAGCAGATTACTCTGGATGATTCGCTTGTATTAAAGGCAGTTTATGACCGTCTTCCGGTTGTTACATATGATTACTCGACCAACGGAGGTACCTCATCAACCATAGAGAGCGCACCTGTAGCAGATGATAATTATAATACGGTTGACTTAACACCGACTGCCGAAAAGGATGGCTGGGAATTTGCCGGTTGGAGCAGAAACATGAATGCAAAGGAAGGTGATAGTAACATATGGAAAATTGACGGTGACATAACGGTATATGCTATATTTAAACGTGATTTAAAGGTGAGATATATTGATAAATATCAAGAGATACGCGAAGATACTGCTACAATGTATAATAATGATACTTATGCTTCTTATGATATGATAGATCGAAGCGATGACCGTCCTGTATATTATTTGCCAAGAGATATAGATAACGAAACTGCGAAATTTATCAATGCAGATATGGCTGATATTGGATGGGAGCGTGTTGGATGGCGAATGGACACAGAGCCAAACCCTGAAGTGGTTGATAACAATAAAATACAACAGCTGTCACAAGATACCGACTTTTATGCAGTTTATAAGCAAGAATTTGCTACGCGCTATTATATAAATGAAGACGCTACTAGCTTTGAGCCCTATCCCTTTCCGAAGAATGACACAAAATATTTCAATTCTGCCGGTAATGAGGGAACGGTAAAAACCACTATAGATTATACTTTTAATTATGAAGGATGTACATTTATTGGTTGGCAAGAAAAAAATACAGGCGTTCGATACAACAATGGAGATGAGGTTATAACTAACAAACGGTTAAACCTTGTTGCATTATGGAAAACAAACAAGCCGAAAACAGAGGCTATAGGAATAGATGTACCTGAAGAATTTACACCATCCGGAACATATATTTTGGGTGATAATCCTGTTGAGGTGAGGCTGGCACATGAAGCTGAAAGCGTAAAATACTACTACACAACAGACGGCACAGTTCCTACCACTAACAGCACAGAGTATGGAACAGAGCCACTATATATAAGCGACGGTTTGACATTGAACGTAATAGCTGTGGCAAAGTACGCTTCTCCGAGTGACCCTGTAACGTTTACATATCATAAAGCTACAGCACCACATATTAACGCTATTGACACATATGGTAAGGAGGTTGTAATAAGATTTGAACAACCTGAAAATATTGATGAAAAGAAGATAACAGTAAAGGCATTAGACACGCAATTAGCTTTGGAAACAGAGCAAACATCTGATGAAGATATGTGGAAAGTCCTTGACAGTACTGTGGAATCTGATGGAGTTATAAGGGCATCAGGATTAAAACCATTGACTGAATATATGTTCATAGTAGAGTGTGAGTTTCAAAATGGAACTCTTGATTCCAATAAAGTTCTAGGAAAAACCACAGAATATGTATCCTCGGCCTGTGACATTGAGGATGTCTTGTTCCCTTTGGGTGCAAAAATGGACCAAGAAAATTTAGATATAGTAGGAGCAAGGGTTACAAATAATTATGAGGAAACTTCTATAAAGTTATTAGTCAGTAAAAATGCAACCTGGGAATTGTATTCAAGCCGTATAGCTGCTGAGAGAGGCATCAATCAGATTGCTGATAATACTGTTAAATTAGAAGCAGGCGTGAGTAAAACGATATATATAAAAGTAACGGCAGAAGATGGGCAAACGCGAAAGATTTATTCTATGCAGCTTTATAGGCAAAGCAAATCCTCTCCGCCGGTTTTTTCTGTTCCAAATGGTGCAATATCTGAAGGAACAGAGCTGATACTCTCTGCGCGAGGCGAGGTTATAAAATATACTACGGATGGCTCAAATCCATCTGAAAGCAATGGAGTTATCTACAGCGAACCTATCATAATAGATAAGGATATAACAATAAAAGCAGTTGCTAAAGAGACCGACAAGGATGAATATAGTGAGATTATTACTAATGTTTATCGTGTATCAGACGGAGATATAACGCCTGAAATTATAAATACAAATTATATTAATGGCGGATGCTACATAAATTTCAATATGGTTAATAACACATACAGTAATATTACAGGAGTAGCTGTTGTAGCTCTATACGATGAAAATGACCGATTGATAGATGTACGAACAAAAGAGGATTTAAATATACCTGCTGACAGTATGCTGCCGGATAATATAGAAATGACCTTCATTACAGAGAAACAACCAAAGTATTACAAGTTATTTATGTGGAATGACTTGCAGCAAATGAAGCCCATATTAACAGTGCCGCAACAAGGCAATTTTATATAATAAACCATTTACCCTATCAAGTAATACGCTTGATAGGGTATTTATTTAGGAGTGTGATTTTAATGAAAAGCTATATATTCGGCTACGCCCGTGTCTCCACCGAAGCGCAGGTGCTTGACCGACAGCTTGATATGCTGAACGAATACGGTGTAGATAAAATCTATTGTGAGAAAATGACCGGTACAAAGCGCGACCGTCCGGAGCTTGAAAAGATGCTCGACAGGCTTACAGCAGGTGATACAGTTGTTATAGAGTCACTGTCAAGGCTAGGCAGAAGCACAAAGGATTTGATTGAGCTTATGGAGCTGTTCAATGAACGACAGGTAAATCTTGTGTCACTTAAAGAGAACATCAACACCACAACAGCTGCAGGTAAGCTGTTGTTTACGCTCATCAGCGCAATATCACAGTTTGAACGCGATTGCATCGTTGACCGCACCCGTGAAGGACTTGCCGCCGCCAGAGCCAGAGGCCGCAAGGGCGGCAGACCGCCGGTTGACGCTGCGGTCATAGATAAGGCAATACGGCTATATGAAAGCGACGAATATACTGTTGCCGAAATTTCTGAGCTTACAGGCGTTAAGAAAACAACACTTTATCGCCACTTGAACAAATCCGCTATTGCAAAGAAACGAGTTTTGTGGTAATATTTTCTTATATAAAAGGGTGGTTTTCGGTGCGTTGATTTTGAAACGGCTTTTGGGACTGCTTATGAGGTTATAGGAGAGATTTTCGGTACGATTTTGATTTGTACCGTAAACGATGGTTAAATGAATGTATTTAGAGGTGGATATGAACGCAGAAAAGCCACATAATATATTGAATGATATAATTCTTCAGGCGTATATTACTATTAAGCAAGAAATTTATAGATATAATTCCAACTTGCCAATTATAGGAAAATTTGAATATGTAGATAAAATATACGATTCTCGGTATTGTATAAAGACATGTGATTTTATAAGAATTGTCGTTTTTGATTTTATTAGTTATATGTATTTTAAATATCAACCGACAATGAACCTATACCAGACGACGAAAAATCAAACAGAGGAATCAGACGTTGATAAAATTGTCAGTGCGATGAGTCCCTTAAAAAATCGTTATAATAAATTAAAAGGAGAATTTGATCAGTCAAAAAATATATTTAATGCCCGGGACAGGTTTGAAACCTATAATGCAAATGCAAATATGAGAACTTTACCTGCTTCACACAAAATATTAGAAACCGAAAAAATGTCTGCATATGATAAGGTTTTATTAAAGCATGAACTCATGTTTATGGATTATAGAGATTGTAATGACTTTGATAAAGTCTTTTTATTCATGAAGAAGATTGAGAATGGGACATTAAACGATAAGAAACATTACACTAATAGTGATATTTTCTATGCTTTAAATGATTTTAACAATCTATATTCCGCAATACGGAATAGCGATGTTCCAATTATAGATAAATGCATATTATTATATGACATTGAGTCACGATGCAAACTAGAGTTGTATTATAAATGGCTGAAAGCACTACATACTACTGGAATACAATATAATGATGAAACTTTACAAAAACTGACCCTGTTATATGCTTTTTATGTAGAGCAAGAGTGCCTCGATGCTTTCTTCCACTACTACAGATTCCGTGTAGACGATGAACAGAGAGCAAACTTTGCAAATTCGGTGTTTCTCTTTTGTGATGATGCTTGTGCGTATTACGCAAAGCACATAGATGAATTAGACGTATATATTGACCTTATAATTGCGTTAAATGTAATAAGACAATGTGCTCTTGAAATGTTAGAACAGATATTCGAGGAAAAGATGAAGGATTTTGACTATCACAACAATGATGAGCTTAATACATTTTTAGAGGATTTTATTGGCAACGGACAGCATATTGTCACGCCTAAAGATCCGGAAAATGATATAAAATATGATGATTTGAGGTTTATATACAGTGAGATATTCCCCAAGAAGTCGAGGGGAAAAGAATCAAAGCAGATGTCACAATGATGTCATCTGTTTTTACTTTCCCACTTTTTAGCCAGTGAACAATCAAAATATGCATGGTATAATGTACTTGCGTGGATGAAAGGAGGCATCTGCTGACTAAAAGAATATACATGGAGGTGCTAACGATGGCACTTGATATTTTTAACTCCGATGGAGAAGAACTTAATAACACTAAGCGTGTTGAGCTCTGTGATGCCGAGGAAGATTATCAGAAGGAAATGCGGAAAGTGAAACGCAAGCTGAAGCAATATAAGTCCCAGCTAAAAGATGATTTCTATTGCTTCAATAGAAAACAGCGGAAACACATCAAAAAAAAGATACGCAAGCTCAAGAGCAAAAAAAAGAGTCTGCAGACTCAAATTGACGACATCAAGCGTAGGCTTGATGAACACGATGAGAATATCGCGTTGATTATAAATGAGTTGCTACGTATGAAGAGTTTTTATCGAAAACAGATGTTGCAGAGAATGGCAGAATCTGATAATCCGAAAGTGATTGAGAGTTATCTTTTACTGTTAGAAAGCGGTGATAAGATTGGCAAGCAGATTTAAACCATATTCTTGCTATGCTGAAAATGGCTGCTTGAAAACAGGTGAGGGAGAATTGCTTGCAAACTGTGAGCCGAGAGTACTGTGCAAAACAGTACTCTTGCACCCACGGACTGGAGAGCAAATTCGTATAGATGTGGAATTGAGTTTTGTTCTTACACGCGAGGGGAAAGAACGACATATAACGCATATTGTTGATATGGCGAAGCTTGATAAAATGAAGCTTTCGGAGATTGATGTCGATTTATATACAGCCTCAGATAAAAATTTTGTGGCTTATATAAAGAGCCTTGTTCCTGAAGCGCCTACTGCAGAAAAGTATAGTATTGACTCGCTTGGCTGGGTCAATATTGATGGACATTACTTCTATAACGTGGGTAATAGGTTCATAGGGGATACGGAAAATATATCACTGCAAATAGCTTGCGATGATATGGATATATCGCTTGATGCAAATGCGAATATAACCGAGGAAGATGCTTTTGAATCGGTATGGCAAATATTCGGAGAGTGCGGCATGAAATTGCGGCTCGTAATGATATATGTGTTCGGCTCAGTATTAAGGCAGCTTTTTAAGGACGCAGATTATGTACCGAGGACTACAGTGTATCTTGTGGCAAAGACGCAATCGGGGAAGACTACATTTGTACAGGGCATAGGTTGTCCATTCGTGTCAGATAACGGCGATATTCCGAACTATACGCGTGTTTCAAGCACCAAGGCTGTTACGGAAGAGGCGATAAGCCGATTTAAGGATATGCTGTACATTTATGATGATGTGTATGTTGACGACAAGCGTATCAGAACAGCTATTGAGGAACGCGTTAAGGGCATTTTGCGTAATTCAGCAGATAATGCCCCGCGGCGGAAAATAGGTGCTGATAATCAGGTGAACGCACAGCTTTTGCTTATTGGTGAGAACCTCATAAGCGGTATATCAAACCTCGGCAGATTGTTGATTATACATTTACCGGACAAATTGAGTAGTACACTTTTAAGCACAGTTCATCAGTACAGGGGACATATCGGCGCATTCTACTCTAATTATATTGACTGGATTGCCAATAACTATAATAGCGTTGTTGATATGATAAAATGCGAACTTGAGAGATTTTACCGGATTCAAAAAGGTAGCATTTCAAGAGATTTTGATACTCAATTCTTTATGATGTGCTGTACTAAGATATTCTGTTTCTATGCTCAGGACAAAGGTTTTATAACTGAGCAGCAGAAAGAGAACACGGTAAAAGGTATCAATAAGGATTTGGTGGTTGTCTTGGAGGAAAACCATCAGATTTTTGCTGAAGCTAAGCTTCGGGACGAGGCGAACAAGGCAGCCAACTACTCTAAGATACTGCTTACCTGTCTTGAAGAAGATTATTTGTGTCTTAGTAAAAAAGGCTCAGATTTTTTCGAGCATAGCTGTAAAGGCGAGAAGTGCTACTTTATACGCTGTGAATATTTTAGCGGAATTCTGTTTCAATATTTCAGGCGCAAAGTGTCAGCAAAGGCGTTGGCAGATTATTTCCGCAAACGTGATATCGGCATTTTTGAGAACAACGGTCGTTTGAGACAGTATAAGCCGAACAGGAAAAGATATCTTGTTCTCAAGAAGAAGGCGCTCAGAAATGACGCGAGAGATAATTTGGACATATTTGACGCGCTGTTCGGGTAAATATTGACATTAGGTCTACATATAAATAAACTGAAGGGAGGCGGATTACTATGTCCATCAAAATACATCCGTCACAGGACAGAAAGAATTTGGAGGAAAAGGTTTTAAAAATACTATCTAAGAACATCAGAAAATAACGGCTCATCCGCAAACGCCTCATATTCCGGTGGCGTTTGCGGACTTTGAAAGGAGTGGTAGGTATGCGAATGGCGGCATACTGCCGCGTTAGTACGGAGAAGGAAGAGCAATTATCGTCGCTCAAAAACCAGCAGGAGTTTTTTGAACAGTACGCTGAGAAATGCGGTGATACATTGATAAAGATATACGCTGATGAAGGAATCAGTGGCAAGAGTATGAAAAAACGCGATGCGTTTATGAAGCTGCTTAGAGACTCGGCAAAAGGCTTATTCGATTATGTAGCGGTTAAGGATATAAGCCGCTTCGCCAGAAACACATCGGATTTTTTATACGGAATACGGACGCTGAAAAATAACGGCGTCGATGTACGATTTCTGTCGGGTAATCAGACAGTAATCGGAGAAAGTGAATTTGTTTTGACAGTATTTGCGGCACTTGCACAGGAGGAAAGTGCAAACCTGTCAAAAAGAGTTATATTCGGTAAACGGCAGAACGCGAAAAAGGGACGTGTCCCGAATATGATATACGGCTATGACAGAGTTGATACATACACTCTTAAAATCAATGAACAGGAGAGCGAGATAGTAAAACTCATGTTCAAATGGTATTTAGAGGGTTTAGGTACACGCCGTATATGTATTAAACTAAACGATATGGGAATACCCACAAAGCTTGGAGCAAAGTGGATCTCGCGAACGGTGAGAAGAATTTTAATGAACCCCATATATGCGGGGCGGCTTGTAAACAATAAGACGGTAACAAAGGATTTTTTGAGCGGCACTCGTGAAGATATACCCGAGGAAGAGTGGTATGTTCACGAAAGACCGGAGCTTAGGCTTGTGAGTGATGAGGATTTTGAACTAGTACAGAAGCGACTTGAAGAGAGAAGAGAGCAGTATCAGATGCCGGTAGGCAGACATTCCTCAAAGCACATTTTTTCAAATTTGATTAGATGCGGCGAATGCGGTAAAGCATTTACTGCAAAGGTGTATCACTGGAAGAATACATATGTCAAATACCGTTGCTGTGTACACAACAATAACGGTAATGCTCATTGTACAAATGCTGTTACTATTGATGAACAGGAGCTTCTTGGGGAGGTTAAGCAGTACCTTTTATCCATCATAGAGGATAAAGAAGCGTTTACCAAAAGACTGACAGAACAATATGTGGAGGAAAACAAGGATATAGATATGCCGAGGCTTACAAAGGCAAGAAAAAAGCTTGCCAAGAGGCGGAAAAAACTCAAAGAAATGTATATAAACGGTCTTATTGAAATGAGCGAGTTGAAGGAAGAATATGCGTCGATTGACAGCGGTATCAAAAGTATAGATGATGAACTTGGCGCATATAATGATACATTGGAGAAAATAGAGCATGTTGATGAAATTGCTTTGAATATCGAACACCTGCTAATGCAGAACGAGTTTTCCAATGAGGATATGAAAGAGATTATCGAGAAAATACTGGTTTACCCCGATAAATCAGTTGAGATATTTATGAAATAACATAGCGGCGGCTTGGTAACCCAAGCCGCCGTTTTTCTCTGCAAGAATAATTTGACTTTGTGAGTACTGTGTGATAATATATTGGTAGAGAGAAGGTGACGCATATGCAGGATGTTTATAATATAGATGAAATAAAAGAAATAGTCAGTGATGTATCAAGGCAGTACGGTGTAAAAAAAGCTGCATTGTTCGGCTCATATTGTAATGGCAACCCAACAGAGCAGAGCGACATTGATTTGCTGATTGACAAGGGAAGCATACGCGGACTTATTATGTTTAATTCTTATATTAACTCGCTTCAGACGAGATTAGGCAAAAACGTTGATGTTATAACCTATGCGTCACTGAATAATTCACTTATAAAAAATTCAATAGGGAATGAGGTGGTATTGTATGAACAGCCGTGACAACCTCATCTTGAAAAAGATAATAGAGTATTCCAATGAAATACAAGCTACAATAGAACGATTTACTCTTGACCGTGATAAATTTGCTGAGGATTTTGTCGTAAAGAACGCTATCGCGATGTGTATTCTGCAAATAGGTGAGCTTGTGGCAAATCTTACAGACGAGTTTAAAGCTGTAAACACTGGTATGCCTTGGCATGAAATTAAGGCTATGAGAAATATAGCGGCACATAACTATGGAGAGATCGACATTGACATTCTTTGGGAAACAGCGTTGTATGACATACCTGATTTAAAGGCGTTTTGTGAGAAATTAGTAGCTTAAAATAACGGCTCAGACATAATCCGAGCCGTTATTTTAGTACCTTCCCTTTTGCATTCCGCGGTGGAGGTTGTTGATCCGATAGCGCTTGGCGCAAAGGTTGTTGATGTGCGCGACAGACAATCCTGCTGCTGTGATGATGATTTTGATATCGCGTCAATCCCTGATGCGGTTTGCAGGGTGTTCGATGAGAGCTTTATCCCCGGCGGTGAAACGAAGAATGTATACGTTTCCCTTGGTGTGTTCTCAATCATAAAGCTCGAACGCCGCGTCCAGCTC
>JAFQYK010000021.1 GCA_017406485.1 Clostridia bacterium | reverse complement strand
GAGCGGCATACTCATATCGCGCAGTATCAGCCTGCCGTTTGGCTTTAATACCCTCGAAACACTGTCAAAGAACATTTCAGGTCTTGTGTAGTGGTGAAAGCTCTGCGAGCAAATCACAACATCAAACAAGCCACTCTCAAACGGCAGCTCCTCGCAGTCGCCCTGCACAAATATCGCGCCGTCAATATTTTTATTCCTCGCCGTATCTATCATTTTCTCCGATAAGTCAATGCCTGTGTAGCTTTTACCTGGATATTTTTCATGCAGAAGATATAACACCGCGCCAGTGCCGCAGCCCGCGTCCAAGACGCTCTCCCACGGCTCAGAGTCAATTTCTTTTAAAATATGCGGATAGTCCTTGCGGCAGAGATTATAGACGCTTATGCTGTTATCATCGAACTGCTGTGCCGCCTTATCAAATTCCTTTACTGTAAGCTGTTTTAAATCCATAATAATCAGTCATCCTTTTACTTCACACACTTAAAGCACGCCTCGGATATTACCGTTTCAACCTCCACCTCGCCGTACATTCCCTTTAACCGTTTTTCAAGGCTTTCCTTTGTATCAAACGGCAGATTGAAATACCCCTTTGGCACATATATTTTATTTATAAACCAATCCGTTCTTTTGCACTCGCCCTCTATGTATGTGCAGCCGCAGAAAACACCGCCCTTTTTTAACACACGGAATATTTCCGAAAACGCGGCGTCCTTATCGGGGAACACATGCAGGCCGTTCATTGACAGCACAAAGTCAAAACTCTCGTCCTTAAACGGCAGCTTGCCGACATCTCCCTGAACGAATGATATATTTTTTATATTCATGTCCTGCGCGCGGTCTTTTGCGCGGTTCATCATGCCCTCGGAATAGTCAAGGCAGGTTACGTCTGCGTTCGGAAGTTTTTTGTACATAGGCATAGTCAGTATTCCCGTACCGACGGGTACCTCTAAAAGAGAGCCGTCAAAATCCTTTGGCACACCTTTTTTGGCAAGGCGCTGATATTCCAAGTCCTTCTCCTTGTCCATTTTCCATACGAGATTGCTCACAAGCGATCCAAAAAAGCCCGTGCCTGTTATCACGCCGTCATACATACCACTCTTTCCCGCAAAGTTAAACGCTTTCTGTGTTTTATTCATTGTTTTCACCTTTCCTAAGTTAGCATTGGCTAACTAAATTATATACCTTTATTATTTACTTGTCAACAAAAAAGAAAAAGCACGGTCTGACCGTGCCTAATTCAAATGCTACTGTCTCCGCAGATAGAATATTTGCTTGTGTATCGTAACATATAATACAATCCCCAATCCTGATCATTTGCATATGAGTCAAAATAGTTTCCCTTTTCGCCGTTGACAGTGATAGGATAGATATAAGCACAGCTTGCGCTGCCGTCAGGCATAAACATACTCATAACACCTCTTAATGACGCCTTCGCTTTTTTTAAATATTTTTCATCGTCCGTAATAACGGCATAATCATAATACACATTACCGCTTAGCGCACTCCAATAGTGCGGAAAGGTGTCGCCGTACATTCTACTCTTGCCAAACCAATAACCGTCCCAATGGCGGATTGCAACCTCGTATAAATGATAATCAGGCTGAAGTCCGTTAAACAATTCAAGCACATCAATTTGCTTCTTTGCTCCATTTAGGTACTTCTTATCTCCGGTCAGCGAATATGCTTTAAGTAATATATCAGCTGCCGGCGCGACTATACTCTGCTCATAGTTGACTTCAGATGCAGGATAGCTTGTACCTGTTTGGAGAATACGATCAGCGTGGCAAATAAACAGACCAACAAGTGTATCTGTTTCATCCTTCATATTCTCTGTTTTCATACATTCAATGATTTCCTTCATCGGCAATTCAATCGCATAAAAGTTTTCGCCGCCGTTTGCGTAATAATGCAATAATATCTTATACGCCGTAGTGAGATAGCTCTTATCGTTATACAGCTTATAAAATTCCGTATACAACAACGCAAACCAAGGCGCATTATACAATCTTTTATAGCTGTTATCACGCCTGTAATCGTTATAGACTTCGCCTGTTTCTTCATTCACAAGCTCTCGTTTGACATAAGCTATATATTTTTTTAATGATTTCTCTATGTCTGCGTCACGCTCCTGTTGCAGATATGACGCAAGCAGAATACCCATTCCGACACGCTCACGCCCGCCATTATAATCATATTGCCGTGAATAGAACAACGAATTCTGCTCGTTATCGTAAATCAGATAAGCTCCGTCAAGAGCACTGCTCTTATTTATATATTGCTGCTTTTCTGTTATAAATCTGCAGCGTGATTTTAGCAGTTTATGGAATACTGGTTTTACCATCAAACGCAGATGAGTATGTATACCATTTACACATATTTTGTATGTCTGCTCACCTACCGTTACGGCTTCTGATTTGAAACAGATTATATTATCGGAAAATGTAAAGGGTATATCGCTCTCGTTAAGTGTTATTTTTATATTCTCTTCACTGACAGCAAAGCCGGTTTTTATCGTCACCTCTGACATTTCACCCTCAAACATTATGTATTTGTCAGACTCAACATAAAGAAATGTGTCACAATAAACCATAGCTTTTTCAAAGAAATCATCCTTGTCATTATATGGAAAAAGCGACCACGAAATGATATAGCTTTCTCCGGGTGCAAGCGAAAACGGTGACGGGTGCAAGATAAAGTCACCACGATCATTGCTCATTCTTTCCGGCTCACGATCCACACTATAACCGCCCAAGGAGCCTTTGTTCAAAATCAGTCCGAGGTGCGGTGCTTCACCTCCCATCCTTAACGCCATAACATATGATACCTCACCACCGCACCATATATGTGTATGGCATTTTTTTGTCATACACTCTTCAGCAGTGGTATATTCATCATTAAACGGCGTATATATGCCTATATCCTCAAGGCTTGTGAAAATATCACTATCTGTATTATTTGTAAAAATATATTCCTCTTTCACAACATCGCCGTTCTTCTTGCTTTTGGTCTCAACAGCAAGTGGTAAAGTACACTTTACAGTTCCCCATTCGGTTTTGCCCTCTATCCAATTCATTTTATATTTATCCTGAGATAATACCAGCTTCTTCATATTTTTTCACTCTCCTCTCGAAAAAATTAATGATTTATCCATATATCTCATTATACAATAACAATCAATGCAGTGCAAGCAAAATATCATATCGACAGATGAAAACCCAAAGCAACACATTTGTCATCGGTGTTTTATTCATTATGTGCGTCTCCCACAATCCAATAATCGCACATCTCGCCGCCGGCGGCTATCATATTCTTGCGTATGAGCTTGCCGTGCATCATGGAAAACATCAGCGTATAAAACGCAATCTGACCACCTGTGAGGGTGCCTTGCATAAGGTCAAGGACAAGGTAGTACAGAAGTCCGACGGGAAGCATAAGCGCAATATCCTGTGCGACACACGCAAGGCAGCCCTTTATTAAATCCTTTGCGCCCTGCCCGGAGAGCGCGAAGCGTCTTTGAAGCCATTTAATCATTCTGACCGCCTCCTATCCTCCATTCAACCGACTTATTATAGTCGTTCCACATTTTTGTAAATATTCCGTTCTTCTCTATAAGCTCGTCACGCGTTCCGCTTTCGGCGATTTTTCCGTCGGCAAGCACATAAATACAGTCTGCGTTCGCCACGGTTGAGAGCCTGTGCGCTATCATTATAACGGTTTTACCCTCCGACAATTTTGACAGAGCAGCCTGCACCTTTTGCTCGTTATCGGGGTCGGCGAAGGCTGTCGCTTCATCAAGAATAATTATCGGCGCGTTCTTTAAAATTGCGCGCGCTATTGCTATTCGCTGCTGCTCGCCGCCCGACAGGTAAACTCCGTCCGCACCGATTACTGTATCAATGCTGTTTGGCAGCTTTTCTATAATGTCAGCGCACTGCGCGGCATTAAGCGCGTTTATAGCTTCCTCGCGTGTTGCCTGTGGATTGGAAAGGCGCACATTTTCAAGTACGGTGTCCTTTACAAGACGGCTCGACTGGAACACAAACGAAACGGTGTTCATAAGCAGTTCTTTGGGTATTTCCTTTATATCAACGCCACCGATTAAAACGCGCCCCTCCTGCGGGTCAAAGAAACGCGACACTATACTTGCAAGCGTTGTCTTGCCGCCGCCCGACGGACCTACCAATGCGACAGTTTGACCTGCGTTTATAGTGAGTGATACGCCGTCAAGAGCGTTTTTCTCGCCGTCATAGCTGTAAGTCACATTTTTAAGCGTTACCGAATTATCAGACGGTATTTTACCGTCCTGCGTTTCGCTTAACGGCTCTATATATAAGTACCGAGTCAATACGCGAAATCGCGTCATTTACCGTCATCTCGTCCTCACTCATAAACATCAGTTTCGTAAGTGTTACGGATATTATCGGTGTGATTATAATGTAAAATATGAGATTTAAAAGCAGCTCATTCGTTACACCGCCGCGCGTCAGAATAACCGCGCCCGCTATAAGAAAGGCGAATACGGCGTTTATCGCGGTGGTGTAGCACATCATCGGCAGACGCAGCGCTTTTGTATAGGCGATTACCCACTTTTCGTAATTATCAATAGCAGCCTTAAAGCGTTTGAAGGAGAACACAGTTTGACCGAAGGTTTTTACAACAGGTATTCCGCGCACATACTCAACCGCTTCGTTCGACATATCACTAAGAGCGTTATTGTATTCCTTCAGCTTTTCCTCCATATCCCTGCCCGTCATTTTTGCCATTATGAGAAAACCAAGCACGACAGGTACAAGGCTTAAAAGTCCCAATCGCCAGTCGAAGATGAGAAGCAGCGCGATAAGCCCTACGGGTGTTGCTATCGCCCCCGCCTTGTCGGGCAGACGGTGAGCAAGGTACGTTTCGGTTGCCTCGCTTGAATCCTGAACTATTTTACGCAGCTTTCCGCTTCCGAATTTCTCCGTCTCACCCAAGGGCAGCTTTGTAATATGGCGCATAAGCGTTTTTCTGAGGTTTGCCGCTATTCGGAACGCACTCATATGCGAGCATAAAAGTCCGGCTATGTAGACAAGCGCGGACACTACAGCAAACAGTACCGCAAGCCAGCCGTATCGCGTTATACTCTGCAAATCACCGCCAAGCACATCGCGGATTATCCGCCATATACAGATAAACGGCACGAGCGCCAAAAGCGCGCTTACCGCTGACAAAATCCATGACAGATATGTCAGGTATTTTCTGCGTCCCGCGTAATACATCAGCCTTTTTAGATTTGACTGTTTTTCCAAGGTTGCTCACTCCTTATATTTATTAGTTTATGCTAACCAATGCTCAAAATGAAAGGGACTCCGTCCCTGTTCATTCATATATTATCACCGAAAACAGCCTTTGTCAAGTATGTTGAACGCTCCGCTTATTTTCTGCCGACAAGCAATGCGGAACCGCTAAGCCCCATAAATATCGCCTCTGTTTTGCTCATAAAGGTTCCGTCCGTAGTTTCAACAAGCCTTACCTCCTCATACCCCATTTTCTTCAGCCTCTCCGCAAACTCTTTAATGTCTCCGTATTTTGCCCTTGAAAAAATATCGTGTATGACAAATATACCGCCCTTTTTAAGCACTCGCAGGGTTTCAAGCAAAATTACCTGCCGGTTTTTAGATGGTATATTGTGATATACATAATTGCTAAAGACAGCGTCAAAGCTTTCATCTTTATATCTAAGCTTTAGCGCGTCCCCTATTTCAAAGGTTACGTTCTCTGCCTTCTCCGCTTTTGCGTTATTTTCACATAATGTTTTGGAAAAGGACGCGTATTCTTTACCCCAGCGGTCTAAACCGACTACCCTTGCTTTCGGATTCCGTTTAGCGCAGGCTATTGCGAGCGCGCCGCTGCCGCAACCGATGTCAAGTCCGATGCCACCATCGGGAATATTGACATATTTAGCAATACCGTCAATTATTTGCCTTGACAATTGTCTCTTGCCGGAATAGGAAAATCTACGGTGCAATATCAGCATCCATAGTCCGATTACATATAAGACAATGACTGCTGCAAACACAATTATTTTTAGTATATGTCCCCATAGATTGCCGGAAGGTATTTTACTTACGAAAAGGTAAATAACCAGGCTTAGTGCTGCGCCTGCGAACAGTCCTCCAATCAGTCCTTTCGGAACCCAGTTTTTATAATCGGTATTCATCATATCAGCCTCCATATAAATAAATCTTTATTAACCCTTATATTTGTCCTATAGTGTGTAGTCGTCAACCGTATCTACCGAGACACCATCTATGTAGTTGTCTGTTCCGTAGAACTCAAAAAACGGTAAACACTTCCTCTCATAGCTTTCGATAGTGTTATCTGTTAGGTTCTTGACACGGCATTTTCTGATGAATAGCTCGTGTGCCTGTCTCACTGTGAGTTGTTTGTTGGTAGTCATTTTAATGCGTTCCATTG
>JAFQYK010000201.1 GCA_017406485.1 Clostridia bacterium | reverse complement strand
GTTATCGCGGCAAAAACTCTTATTGCGCCGTCATCGCTGTTTCCTCTTACTAATTTATCTGCCATTATCTGTTCTCTCCATTCTCAATAGGTACGGCCGGGTCTCTCGATTCAAGCACCGGCTTTGCCTTTGCCTTAGTATTTGCCGGCGGAATATACATATCTGTCTCCTCGGCAAGCAAATATTCCGCCTCGCCGTTATTTTCAGCGGGCTTGTCTATTATCAGCCGGACATTATCATAAATTGCGCCGTTTCTCGTGCCGACAGTAACAACTGCCGGGGTTATAACGGTTTTCTCGCGGTTTAAAGTATAGAGTCTTTCCGCCTCACCGCCGAGAACCGGCTCTATCGGAAGCGTTTTTGCGTCATAGACAGCCATCATAACCTCTATCTCGCTTCTCGGGCTTTCTATCGTTTCATTTTCCGTCACAAGAGTGCCGTTGTCGTTTACTAAAAGGTAGCTCAGCCTGCGCGGGCCGTCGTGCGCATCAGATATATCTATCGTGGCAACCGCTCCCTTGACGTTTTCAATCTCGCTTTTTGCGCCGCTTATTAAAACCTTTTTATCCCTTGCCTCGGTTTTGACAAGCTTGTCTTTAAGACTTCCTGTCTGCTTTATCTCAACATCAACCTCTTTGGTTGTAAGCTCCTCGGCCTGAAGTTTTATGTCGCTGACGTTCTCATTCTCCGCGCTTATTTTTGTAGTCGGTATAGAGATTTTTCCTGCCAGAGTGTACTCTCCGACTGCGTCAATGTCGCTTACATCTACCTGTACGTATATATCATCCATATAGTTCATAAGGTCACTGCGGTTGCCTGTCACCTTTACAGACAGCGCCGGTATTTCATCGCGTCCGGTCAGTGTGAGCTGTTTTTCCTTAACCGTTTCCTCGCCTATGAAGCGGACTTTCAGATTGCTGAGCTTTATAGTTATTGTGGGATTGGTCAAAGACATTACCATAAACCACACGACCGCGGCAAGAAAGAGCGACAAAATCATTGTCTGAAGCTTTTTCTTTTGCGGCTTGCTTGTATTTTTTTCAGCCATTACTGCCACATCCTCCATTCAAGCGTTAATATATCAGTTCTTTGACTTCCAGAATTTAATTCTGTCTATTCTCTGCTGCGCTTCGCCGCGCTGAATTATGAGCTTTGAAAGAGCCTTTTCAAGCGAGTCGCGGCTTAAATTACGCGTCAGTGAACCATTTAATGCAATCGAGATTTTACCCGTTTCCTCGCTGACGACAACGATTACCGCGTCCGTTACCTCACTAAGCCCTATCGCAGCACGGTGACGCGTACCCAGATCGCGCGAAAGGTTGTTGTTCGCCGTTAGCGGCAAAAGGCAGCCGGCAGTGATTATTTTGCCGCCGCGTATGATTACGGCGCCGTCATGCAGGGGCGTGTTCGGTACAAAGATGTTCTCAAGCAAACCGCTCGTCACGTTAGCTTCAAGCATTGTGCCGGTGCTTATGAATTCACCAAGGCGCGTATTCCGCTCGATAACTATGAGCGCGCCGGTTTTTGTGCGCGACATATTCTCCGCCGCAACGGATACGCAGCCTATCATAGCCGTGAGTTCCTCCTCGGAGCTGTCTACGGCAAAATCTATAATTCTTCCCACCTTAAAGCGTCCCATTCTCTCCAACAGACTTCTAAGCTCCGGCTGAAACAGGACGATTATCGCGAACGCGCCTATCTGCATCGCGCCGCCCAGTATATAATTTAAAGCATTCAGCTTGAAATACTGGCTTACAAAGAATACCGCAAACAAAAACAGTATTCCCTTTACAAGCTGCATTGCGCGCGTTTCGCGGATAAGGGTTATGAGGTAGTAAAATATTATCGCGACTATCAGCACATCTATTAAATCCGATATGCGCAGAAGCTGTATGTACTTTATCACATAATTGAAAAAGGCTTCCATTGTTGTTTCCTTTCACTGAATTTTGTATACTTACATTTATTATACATCATTTTCATAGATAATGCTATATGTATTTTAAAATTGTATTAAGACCGAGGAAAATCGTTCAGATTGCCGTTTTGCAGCCGATGGTGCTGTGCTATTTGATATGGACGATTTTAACCGGTCTTATTCGACTGTTCCGCCGCCGAGGACTATATCGCCATCGTAAAACACTACCGCCTGTCCCGGCGTTACAGCTCTTACAGGCTCATCAAAGGTAAGGCGCACTCTGCCGCCCTCAAGCGGCGTCAACTTTGCAGCCGCGGCGGGCGCCTGGTAGCGGATACGTGCGGTCAGGCGTATGTCGCCCTTTGGCGTTTCACCGGATATAAAATTCACGTCCGAGGCGGTAAGCGTGTCCGTGAACTCCATTCCCTTTTCACCAAGCGTTATTGTATTATGCTCCGCGTCGATTTTCATAACAAACATCGGCCTTCCGTACGCGCCTATTCCCTTGCGCTGGCCAATGGTGTAATAAATTATGCCGCGGTGACGGCCTATGACGTTGCCGTTTACATCAAGTATATCGCCCTCGCGCGGTACGTAATCTGAGTAGTCGGTTATAAATTTTGCGTAATCGTCATCCTCGACAAAACAAATTTCCTGACTGTCCTTTTTGTGCGCCACGCCAAGACCGAGCTCCTCCGCCTTTTTTCGCACCCATTCCTTGTCATACGCGCCAAGCGGCATAAGCGTGTGTTTGAGCTGTTCCTGCGTGAAGTTGTAGAGCACGTAGCTTTGGTCTTTTTTTGCCGCCTCGCTTGCACGCAGGATATATTTACCGTTTTCGTCCTGCTCAATTTTTGCGTAGTGACCGGTTGCAACGTAGTCTATCTCCATCGCCAACGCCTTTTTCAGAAGCGCGTCAAATTTAAGGTACTTATTGCACGCGATACACGGGTTCGGCGTTCTGCCGTGGGTGTACTCGTCCACAAAATAGTCAACCACCTTGTCGCGGAACATATCCTTGAAATTCATCACGTAAAAATCTATCCCAAG
>JAFQYK010000200.1 GCA_017406485.1 Clostridia bacterium | reverse complement strand
AGGTAAAAATCTTGATGAAAAACTTGCAGCCGGTGAAATAACACAGGAGGAATACGACGCAATAAAAGCGAAGAAGGAAAAGAAGGGCGCAAGGCTTGACGAGAAACTTGCAGCCGGCGAGATAACGCAGGAGGAATATGACGCGATCAAGGCGAAGAAGGAAGACAAAGGTAAAAAGCTTGATGAAAAGCTTGCAGCAGGTGAAATAACGCAGGAGGAATACGACGCAATAAAGGCGAAGAAGGAAGAGAAAGGTAAAAAACTTGATGAAAAACTTGCAGCCGGTGAAATAACACAGGAGGAATATGACGCGATCAAGGCGAAGAAGGAAAAGAAGGGCGCAAGGCTTGACGAGAAGCTTGCAGCCGGTGAGATTACTCAAGAGGAATATGACGCGATAAAGTCAGAGAAAAATGAGAAACACAAGAAAATGCCGGCTAAAGGCAAGGGTTCAAAGCAGGACAGCACTGCAACAGAAGCAACGGAGTAATACTTTTTATAAAATTGACACAGCTTTTAAAGCTGTGTCAATTTTGCTATTGAAAAAAAGACGGTAATATTATAAAATAGATTTAATACGAATTAAGGCGGTAAAATAAATGGCTAAGATACTTGCAGTTGATGATGAGAAGGATATTCATACGCTTATAAAACGCTATGCCGAGCGCGAGGGACACGAGGTTACAACAGCGTCGGACGGCGCGGAGGCGGTGGAGATATGCGGCGCAGAGGATTTTGACATTATAATAATGGACGCTATGATGCCGGAAATGGACGGCTTTACCGCGTGCAAGGAAATTAAAAAGACAAAGGACATACCCGTGCTTATGCTTTCCGCACGCGGTGAGGAATACGACAAGCTGTTCGGCTTTGAGGTAGGGGTTGATGATTATGTAGTAAAGCCGTTTTCTCCGAAGGAGCTTATGGCGAGGGTAAATGTGATAGTTTCGCGCCATAAAAAGGCTGACGATGCGAGTGATAAAGATAAGCGTGTTTGTATCGGAGGAATTGAGCTTGACACGCTCGGCAGAACAGTATACATAGATGGTGAGAGAACCGAGTTTACGGCAAAGGAGTATGATTTGCTCTTATATTTTGCCAGGCATAACGGAGCTGCGCTTTCACGCGATAATATTTTAAATGCTGTCTGGGGCTACGATTACTTCGGTGAGGACAGGACGGTAGATTGGCAGATAAAACACCTTCGCGCCAAGCTCGGCAATTATCGCGATTGTATTAAGACTATACGAGGGGTGGGATATAAACTTGAAATCTAAATCCTTCGGAGTAAAGCTGTGGCTGTATTTTACGCTTTTTACAGCCGTTATCTTCTGTGCGTTGTGGCTTGTGCAGACGGTGTTTTTGCAGAGCTTTTACAACCAAACGGAAATAAATAATATTGAAAAAAGCGCGGAGCGTATTATATCGCAGCAAACAAGCGAGGAGCTTGATGATATAATTGACCATGAAGCCTACAAAAACTCTCTTTTAATATTTATCACAGATACCGACGGGCAGGTAATATATTCCACAGACGAGCACAGCTATAAAAAACGCCGTGAACGTCCCGGTGTACAAAATGATAATCAACACAAGCCTGAGATTAAGCCGCAGGGCAGGCAAAAAGGCGCAGAGAGAAATCTTCCCGACGGCTATGATGATTTTTTAGTGAAGCTGTCACAAAGCAAAACGATAAGCTATGAGGACGATACATCGTATATATACGGAGCGCGGCTCGATAACGGAAACGCGCTGTATATAAGCAAATCACTCGGTTCAGTGGAGAATACGGTGGGAATTTTAAGAAGCCAGCTTGTCCTTATTACACTTGCCGCACTTGTACTTAGTTTTATAGCGGCGTATTTTATTTCGCGCCGCTTCTCGAAACCGGTAAAAGCAATATCGGAGCAAGCGAGACATATAGGCGATGAAAATTATACAAGCAGCTTTGAAAAAGGCTTTTGCAAAGAAACCGATGAATTATCATACACTATCTCAAAAACCTCTGAAAACCTTATAAAAGCCGAGAATTACCGACGAGAGTTTTTCGCTAATATTTCTCACGACCTACGAACACCGCTGACAATGATTAAGGGTTATGCAGAAATGGTTAAGGATTTTTCTTGGGAGGAGAAAGAAAGCAGGGAGAGTGACCTTGATGTTATAATCAAGGAAAGCGACAGGCTGACGGAATTGGTAAACGAGATACTTGATTATTCTACGCTGCAATCCGGCACGAAAAAATACGATATGCAAAAATCAAACATATCCGAATTGGCAAAAAACGTCATTAACCAATTTGCTGCACTTGCAGAGAAAAACGGCATTTCAATAGTGAGCAGTATTCAAAAAGATTTATACGCGGTTTGTGACAGGCAGAGCATTGCGCGTGTAATGTATAACTTCATAGATAACGCGATTAGTCATAGCGGTAACAATAAGGAAATGTTTGTATCGTTAAAAAACAGAGACAGCAAAATACGTTTTGAGGTACGCAATTTGGGGCAGGCGATTGATGAGGAAAGTCTTGAACATATCTGGGACAGATATTTCACGAAAAAACAACAAAAGCGCAATAAAACCGGCACAGGTCTGGGGCTTGCAATATCAAAAGAAATACTGACAGCACATAATGCTGCTTACGGCGCGGAAAGCGCAGAGGATAGAGGAACAGTATTTTGGTTTGAAATAATGACTTGTTAAACAACAGTCACACAAAATATTCACTTTCATGGCAGCATGCGGGCGCGGACGGCACAAATATAAAAAAGCGGATATATCGCCCGATATATTTATGTTGAGCCGTTACGAAGGCGAGGAGCCCTCTGAAAGCGACTTGCATTCCCTTTAGCAATTATTATTTATCAAGGAGAGAACCTAATGAAAAAGAAAGCGTTATCCATAATGTCGGCACTGTGTATGGTGTTGAGTCTGCTGCCTTTCGGTGCCGCAGCAGCGAACTTTCAGGATGTGACTTCCGGCGAGTATTATTACGATGCTGTCGAATGGGCGCAAAGCCACGAACCGCAGATTACCCAAGGCATAAGCGACACAAGCTTCGGCCCGGACAGCACCTGCAAGCGCTGCGAGATTGTCACATTCCTGTGGCGAGCCTTTGGCGAGGAGAAGGTGACGGGTGAAAACCCGTTCACGGATGTGAAGAACACAGATTATTTCTATGACGCTGTACTTTGGGCGGTAGAAAAGGGTATTGCCACAGGTACGGATAAGACACATTTCAGCCCGCACGATCCCTGCACCCGCGAGCAGGTGGCGTCGTTCGTTTGGGGTGCGTCAGGCAAGCCCCATACGTCGGTGCAGGTTTCGCCCTTTGCGGATGTACTTAACAAGGAAACGTATTCCTTCACTCCTATTCTTTGGGCATATGAAAACGGCATTACAAAGGGCGCAAGCGCGAATAGCTTTTCGCCAAATGCACCCTGCACCCGCGCGCAAATCGTTACATTTCTTTATCGCGCGCTCGCAAAACCCCTGTCACCTGTGAAGCCGGCGGACGGTTTTACATTCCGGCCCAAGGTTGCCTCGCAGTACCTCATTGAAATCTTCGGAGAGCAGAAGGTCGAGACGTGGTTCAATCTGGTCGATGCGGTTATGGCGGGGAATGACACCTTCGCCTGCCCGGATCAGGAAACCTATAATTGGGTAATGGGGCAATTTCCCAACAAGTGTTTCCCGGTGCTGACGGAGCTGATTGACTATGCCTATGACCGTGAACACTCTGTCGAAGACGGAGTTGCAAGTTTTACCTATCGCGTGCCGCGAGAGGAGGCTGCCGCGAAAATCGAGGAATTTGCCAAGCTTGTAGAGGGCATTTTGAACGAAACTATGAAGCCGGACTACTCCGATTTCGAGAAGGCGGTTTCACTATTCCTTTATTTTCGGGAACACTATACCTATGACTATGCTGCGGCGGAGGATGTGGAAAACGGCGTGGGATTTTATACCAACACCTTCCGCCTGCTGACAGGGAAGACTGGCATCTGCCACGAGATTTCAAACGCCTATTCCTATTTGCTTATGCAGACTGGTGTGGATGCTACGACAGTGATGGGAGGCAATCATGAATGGAGCTATATCCGCCTGAACGGAAAAAACTACCACACTGATCCGACCTATGCGCTCAATTATGCTCCCGGTGAGCTTTTCTATTTCCTGATGACCGACGCGAACCGCTGCGAGGACGGATTTGAAAAAGAGAAATTCATATATTGCTCGAACTATTCGCAGGATCATCCGCACCCAAGCTATGCAGCGGACGATGAAACATTTATAAATCTGAGGTTTGGCTGTTTCGATTCTCTGGATCATGAGAGTCGAATTCTGAACTATATCATCGCCGGTGAGGGTGGCGAACAGTGGACGAAAACCTTCGGCTACGGCGGTTATTGATCAATAAACTGAAAACCGTGCGTTCCTCCGTATTAGCATTTTCCGATAAGGTTAAATATAAGCCATAAAGTCAAAGACATAAAAGGCAAGCAAAAAATATGTTTCATTATGAAACATCCGGTTGAAATAACAAAAATTATATGATAAAATTATTGTATAATTCAGCGTAAACCAATATATAATTGGATAAATGCGAGAGGAGGAAAATGATGCAAAGAATAAATTTCAAGAGAGTTATAGCTGTATTGACGGCTGCGACAATGTCGGGGGCATATATAATTCCTGCTATGGCGCAGGACAAGGACGAGAAGGCGCCAAGAGAATATGTGGTATCTGAGTTTGTTCAGTCAGTCGGAAGAAACAATCTTATGATAAAGGCAGGTCAGACAAATAAAATCCTTGCTGCCTTTAATGACAGCGAGGATATAAGCGAGGACTACAAGGATGATATTGCAAGGGCAAAGGCGTATAACCTTGTTGCAGGATATGAGGACGGCACGCTCAGACCGCGGGAAAATGTGAGACGTATAGAGGCTATGGTTTTGCTTTCAAGAGCGCTGCCGGACGAAATTGAGGAAACGGGCGGGCTTATAGAGTTTACAGATGTTCCCGAATGGGCTAAGGCCGATATAGACCGTCTTACAAAGGCAGGGCTTGTTTACGGCTACGGTGACGGCACGCTTGGCGCGGAGGATGAGATAACTGTAGGACAGGTCAAAATGCTTACAGACCGCAGCGATGAGGCATTAAATACCACTCCTGTAGGCGATAGCTTTTACGGCTATGCAAACAACAAGACCTTTCGTAATCATAACGTATCAGACAGCGCAAAAATAGATCCTATACATGGTGTAGTAATTCAAACACCGAACAGTTGGTCTACTTTTAGCGAAAGAGCAGCCGAAGTCAGCAATATAACGCGCGATACGCTTCATAAGATTATAAAGGGTGAGATTGTGCCTTTGGATAGTACGCCGGAGCAGCGCGTGCGTGATATGTACTACTGCTATGTAAATAAGGAAGAAGATGCCGGCAAGGACGCAGAGATGTTTACATCGTACCGCGACAGACTTCTTAATGCCGAAACGACTGAGGACTTTATTAAAGAAGCAAATGCAATATACAAGGAAACAGGCGTAAATGTGCTTTATGACGTTCAGTATAGAACGGACACCGATGAGCATATTACCTATCCGTATGTAACTCTCACCGCTCCGAATTATGCGGCAAAAATATTATTTGATAATAAGAATGCGGAACATGAAAAGAAATACGAAGAGGTTTTTGGAGAATACGCAAAGCTCTTTGGTGACAGATTTACCGATAACGACATAAAAGAAGCAATTAAGCTTCAAAAATCAATCCTTGTAAATAAGGATTATTACGATAATTACAAAGAATTTAGAGAGTTCAGGGCGTCAAGAGCTCAGACTTATGATGCCGAGGCGCTTAAAGAGGAATTGAATGCAATATTAAACCAGCATCCGCTCATTGTGGAAAGAAGAGCAAACGAGGATAAGAATATAGCGCAGGGTGTAGCGGCTCCGATAAAGCTTACACCAAAGGAGGCAAATGCGCTTAACGATATAAAGATTGCCTCGCTTATGGAGGAGGCGGGCTATGAAGCGCCTAAGTATATGTTGCTTGACAACGGCGATGACAAGATTTACAAGGACACTAAGCTTACCAAATCAAATCTTAACGCTTTTAAGCTAAATGCGGCTTTGAAGCTTTCGGAGGACCTCAATTATGCACCTTCAAAAGAAGAACAGGAAATGCTGTGGAAATTTGATAATTTAGTGGAAGGTTCTGTTTTTGGTATTGATTATAGTGTAGTTGAACAAGCGCTGAATCAAAATATGTCAGCTCAGGATACGCTTTCGAACAATGCCGGCGGAGAAAAGACGGAGGATGAAATCATAGACGATAATCTTAAAGGTATTTCGAAGCTTATGAAGAACGATATAGGTATGGTTTTTGCCCGTCAGGAATTTTCAAATGAAGACCTTTCTAAAATCGGCGATATGTTTGGAGAGATAATAACCGCATATGGCGAGCTCTTCGGAACGAACGAGTGGATGGACGATAAAACAAAGCTCGGCGCTTTTGCAAAGCTTGCAAATATGGTTGCGGTTATCGGCTATCCCGACAATTACGGCTTTGCAAACATAACCTCACGTGAGGACGGAGGAACATATGTAAAAAATCTTATTGCAATAAAGCTTGATGAAAAGGACAGGCTCAGACAGACATTTAGCGACCCGGAATTTGTCAGGACAATGATGTACAAACCGGCTGATGAGATAAATGCGTTTTATGTTCCAAATTTCAATACCGTAAATATATTTGCAGGTATTTCCGGCGGAGCTATGTATGACAAGAGCGGCACCACCGCCCGTAACTTGGGTGCGCTTGGCGCTATTTTAGGTCACGAGATAGGACACGCGTTTGATGCCGGAGGCGCTAAATTTAACGAAAAGGGCGAATATAAGAACTGGTGGTCTGACAAGTGTGCCGATTATTTTGAAACACTCAAGCAGAAATTCGTTGATTACTACAAGAATTTTGAGGTAACAGACGGAGTTGTTCAGGACAGTGAGATAACCATAACGGAAAATATGGCCGACTTTGCGGGAATGTCGGCCGTAATGGAAGCGCTTAAAGGTGACAAGGAGGCTCAGAAAGAGGCTCTTGAGGCTTACGCGCATACCTATGCGAGAGTGGGAGACCAGTCGGTTGTGACATCAACCTCTTTTATGACGGATGTTCATTCCTCCGGCAATGTAAGAGTAGATGCTGTCGTTGCTTCGCTGCCGGAGTTTTATGAGCTATACGATGTCAAAGAAGGAGATAAGATGTATATTCAGCCTGAGGACAGACTGAAGCTTTGGTAAAACTATGTCAGGGTACATACCCGAAACCTTTGAGGAGATTAAATAGATGGACCGGGTAAGGTAGTTTTATAATACAAGGGAGGAAAAGTTATGATAACGTTTATAATTGGACTTATAATTCTTGTTTTCGGCGGTCTGCTGTACGGCAAGCTATGCGAACGCGTGATAAGGCCTACCGACAATCCGACGCCTGCAACAAGAATGAATGACGGTGTGGACTATGTTCCGATGAAAAAATGGAGGAACAGCCTTATAGAGCTTCTTAATATTGCCGGTACCGGCCCGATTTTAGGACCTATACAGGGTGTTCTGTTCGGCCCCATAGCGTTTATTACAATTCCGATTGGTTGCGTGCTTGCGGGAGCGGTTCACGACTATATGGTAGGAATGTTGTCAATTCGTAACGATGGCGCGCAGATGCCGGTTATGGTCAAGAAGTTCTTAGGCAAGCATATACATCCGATATACAATATCTTTGTCGCGCTGACATTGCTTTTGGTGGGAGTTGTGTTTATTTACACCCCAGGCGACCTTTTTGTGACGCAGATAATAGGGCAGGATTCGTCGCTTTCAAATCCTGTTGTATGGATAGTATACGGGGCGATATTTGTATATTACATAATCGCGACGCTTTTCCCGATAGACAAGATAATAGGCAAGGTATATCCGGTATTCGGCGCGGTGCTGATACTGAGCGCGATAGGTGTATTTATAGGCATATTCGCAAAGGGTTATCCTTTAAATGAACTATGGGAAACCGGCGTTGTCGGAGTACATCCTTTGGGACAGCGGTTTATACCGATATTCTTTGTCACAGTCGCGTGCGGAATTACCTCCGGTTTTCACTCAACTCAGGCTACGTTGATTTCACGTACCGTTACGCACGAAAAGGAAGGCCGTATGACCTTTTACAATATGATGATTGCCGAGGGCATTATCGCAATGATTTGGGCTGCTGCTGCGATGGGAGTGTATAATCTCGGTCTTGCAGATGCGCATACTCTGAACGACAGCTCTACCAAAGTTGTCGGTATTGTTTCTAAGGATATATTAGGCAGCATAGGCGGCCTTGCTGCAATAATAGGCGTAATTGTCTTGCCGATAACCTCAGGCGATACGACGCTTCGTTCGCTTAGACTTATAGTCAGCGATGCTCTAAATGTAGACAATACAAAAAAGATGAATAAGCTGCTTGTGGCGGTTTCAATTTTCACTGTTGCTGCGGGTGTTCTTATATTCTCAAAGGCAAACACCTCAGGCTTCAACATACTTTGGCGTTACTTTGCCTGGGCAAATCAGACGCTCGCGGTATTCTCCTTTGCGGTTATTACAGTGTATATGATTAAGCATAAAATGCCGTATATAATCGCGCTTGCGCCGGGTATGTTCTATATGTTTGTAATATCGTCCTTTATCCTGAACGCAGAAATAGGCTTCAACCTGCCTTGGACAGTAAGCTATATATTGGGAGGCATTATCGCTCTCGCCTTCGGCGCAGCTCTTGTGCTTTGCGGAAAACGTTACAGAAGCGATAAAGCCTATCGTCTTAATTCATAAATTTAATACCGCATTTAAGGCTGTGATGACGCAGCCTGTGGTTCTGGAGACCCGACAGCGTTCCCCTGACGAGCGCAAACAAGTAATCAAACAGGAGGAAATAGTGTGAAAGAACGAAGTTCTTTCGCATCTGTGCGGCTTTGCTGTACAAAGCTCGCAGTCCTTGAACAAAGTGAAAGGATGGCTGATTATTATGAAAGCATTAAAGAAATTAGTTACAATCATTGCCGTTTCAGCAATGGCGGCGTCTATACTGCCGTACGCAATGGCTGCAAATGATGACATAAAGATATTCGTTGACGGCGCTGAGCTCAGTATAGCTGAAAATGACACGAAACCCTTCGTAGAGGAGGGCAGGACGCTTGTTCCTATGCGTGCTATTTTTGAAGCGTTGGGCGCAACCGTTGAATGGAACGGCGAAACTCAGATGGTAAGCTCAGAAAGCGATAACGGCAGCATTGAAATGCAGGTCGGAAGCGATATTGTTGTGATAAACGGAGACGAGATTAAAATAGACGTTCCGGCGAAAATAGTGGATGGCAGAACAGTTGTTCCCGTAAGGGTTATCGCAGAGGGACTGAATAAGGATGTTAAGTGGGATGGTGAAACAAGAACCATTAACATAACTGATAAAACAGCCCGGGCCGAGCAGGATAAAACAGAACCATCAGGAGAAAGCAAGCCATCTGTAATCGGTGAAATACATTCATCGATACAGCACGAGCAGGCTTCGCCTGAATGGGTAACAAAGCTCCCTTCGGCGCAGGATGAGAACACAAAGCAGCTTTTTGTCGTTGCAGGTATGGGAATGGATAAGACCACAGCATCAATTACAATGCACGAAAGAGATGAAAACGGCAACTGGAAGCAGATATTGTCAACGCCCGGATATGTAGGTAAGAACGGCTTGTGCCTTGACGAAGACCACGTAGAGGGCTGCGGACAGACCCCGGTGGGCATATATCACTTTAACAGAGCGTTTGGTATAGCTGATGACCCGGGCTGCAGTGCATTTGACTATGTGAAGGTAACAAACGATACCTACTGGTCAGGCGATGACAGGGAGGGTATGAGCTATAATGAGATGGTAGACATCAAGGACTATCCGACCCTTGATATGGAAAACAGCGAGCATATTATAGATTATGAGTATCAGTATCAGTACTGCCTCAACATAAGTTTTAACGAGGACGGCTCAGCAGGACGCGGCAGCGCAATATTCCTGCACTGCATAGGCCCGCTCAAGCCATATACAGGCGGCTGTGTTGCAATGCCGGAGAACATTATGAAGATGGTAATGCAGAGAGTTGACAAGGATTGCGTAGTGGTAATAGACACGCTTGATAATCTTGGAGGAAGCTTCTAAAAAATAGTTCTCTCATTTCATATAAAGTCCCGTAGGATCTTGCGTGACTATTTAAATTTAGAAAATTTATGTGATGTTCTGTCACCTAAAGCAAATATTGTGATTAAGGGAGGTGTTTTGGGAAACTGAATAAATATACATATTTTCGTTTGTGCATTTTCACTAAATTCGACAAATTTTTCTTAAATCTTTTGTAACAAAAAGAAAAAGAAATGAAACTCTCTTGTAAGTCGTATGTTGTTGTATTACACGCAGCAAGCGTGTATAATAGTATTATAAAATATGAAAGGGAGTGTCAGATATGATGAAGAAAGCGTTTATTGGGGCAATAATAATTCCGGCTATGTTTGCGGTGCAGCTTAGCGCATTTGCATCGTATATGACATATGCCGTTCGTGGGAATGACGCTGCGCTTGTTAAGGCCGAAATGCCGGATAGCAGCATTGATGTTGCCGAGGAGTTCCGCGGTATAAAAATCACCGGTTTAGGTGTAGACCTGTTCAGAGGGAATAATGCTTTGGAGCGTGTCGACCTTCCGGAAACTATTTCATATATAGAGTGGGGAGCTTTTGAGGATTGTAAAAACTTGTTGGAAATAGCTCTGCCCGATAAGATAACAATGATAGAGGATATGACCTTTAACGGCTGCGCGTCGCTGAAAAAAGCGACTTTGCCAAAAGAGCTGAAATCAATAGGCGTTAAGGCGTTTGCCGGTACCGCACTTAGCGAGGAGGTAATCCCGGAAGGCACAGAGGCAATTGATATAGCGGCCTTTGAAAATTGCGCTATGCTTAAAAGGGTTGTAATTCCGGAAAGTATTATATATATAGGCGAGGACGCATTTTCAGGCTGTAACCGGCTTACCGTAGAATGTAAAAAAGGGAGCGCGGCCGAGGAATATCTGAGAACAAACGGTATACCATATGTAGTAATTTAATATTATTGAGGTATTCAAAAACCATTACACCTGTTTCCTTTTTAAACATAAGTCAATGTATATACAATAATGTATTCTCAAAAGTTAATATTCTAATAGATTTTTTGAAAGAACCTCTCACTGATATAACATCAGTGAGAGATTTTTTTGTTCTGAACTGAAAAAAATTAAAAAATATTCACATATGAAACGCTTGACAAAGAAGTAAGAAAGGAGTATTATATCCAAGAATTCATAGAAAGCATATCAATATACTATGAATTATAAAAGGAAGGTGATAGCAATGAAAAATTGCAAATCAAGAAGCGCAGGCGGTAAGATATATTGCTGTTACAGTATGGCGCGAATGTGATACAGACGGTTGGCTAAAATCGCCCATCTCACCACTTTCTGCCGAGGGAGGTGCAATAGCACAGCACCATCGGCTGCAAAGCGGCAATCTGAACGATTTTATCTTAACCGTAAGAAGATGTCCTAAAAATTATTTTGAAGAGAGGTATTTAACTATGAATAATAAAAAAATATTAGCCATTGGCTTAGCATCACTATTTACAATCGGAGCGCTTACCTCCTGCGGCGGCGCTTCAAGCGAAAACCGGGCGGCCACATCAGAACCGGCTTCAAACAAAAAGGTATCAATAACAAATGTATCGTATGACCCGACAAGAGAACTGTACGCTGCATATAACGAGATTTTTAAAAAGCATTGGAAAGAGAAGACCGGCGGTGAGGTTGAGATAACCCAGTCACACGGCGGCAGCGGTAAGCAGGCTTTGGAGGTTGCAAACGGTAACGATGCCGATGTTGTAACTCTTGCGCTTGAATACGATGTTAAGGAAGTTGAAAAGGCAGGACTTATAAAATCCGGTTGGTTAAATGAATTTCCGCTTGACTCCTCGCCCTACACCTCAACAATCGTATTTCTTGTGAGAAAGGGCAATCCGAAGAACATAAAGGATTGGGACGACCTTGCGCGAGACGGTATAGGTGTTATAACCCCCAACCCAAAGACTTCGGGCGGCGCGCGCTGGAATTATCTTGCGGCGTGGGCGTTTGCTGATAAGAAGTTCGGCGGTGATGAGGAACAGGTTAAGGCGTTTATAAAGAATATTTACAAGAATGTACTTGTGCTTGACAGCGGCGCGAGAGGCGCGACGCAGTCCTTTGTTGAGAATAAGCAGGGTGATGTGCTTGTAGCGTGGGAGAACGAAGCGTTCCTTTCTCTGAAAGAATACCCCAACGATTACGAAATCGTAACTCCGAGCATTTCAATCCTCGCCCAGCCATCAGTTGCCGTTGTTGACGAGGTTGTAGACAAACGCGGAACGCGTGAGGTCGCAACGGAGTACTTAAACTATCTCTACAGCGACGAGGCACAGAAGATAGCAGCCGAGAACTATTACCGTCCGTCAACGAAGTCAATACTTAATGAATACGCAAACGTATTTGACCTCAACATAAACCTTGTAACTATAAACGATTTCGGCGGCTGGGACGTTGCATTTAAAAAGCACTTCAGTGACGGAGGCTTGTTCGACCAGCTATACGAGGCAAAATAATTACCGGTGAAAGGAGAGGCAAAGCCTATGAGAACAAAGAATAAGCGTGTAATACCCGGCTTCGGCCTCTCAATGGGTGTTACGGTCACAATAATGAGCATAATCGTGCTTATTCCGCTTGCGTCGCTTGTCATATACACGGCGAAGATGGATTTTAATGATATAATAAGCACAATAACCAACCCGAGAACACTTGCAAGCTTTCGTGTAAGCTTTCTTACCTCGCTTGCCGCGTCCGTTATAAACACCGTTATGGGCGTGATACTGGCGTGGGTGCTGGTACGGTACAAGTTCCCCGGCAGAAGAATTTTAGACGGTATGATAGAGCTACCGTTTGCGCTCCCTACAGCCGTTGCCGGACTGGCACTTTCAAACCTTACTACAGAGGATGGTATAATAGGCCGTTTGTTTGCCCCATTCGGCATTAAACTTGCCTATACTACCACCGGAATAACAATAGCGCTCATTTTTATCGGCATACCCTTTGTAGTCCGCGCAGTGCAGCCTGTTCTCGAAAAACTGGATTCCTCCTATGAAGAGGCTGCAGGTGCGCTGGGCGCAAACAAATGGACTACATTCCGGCGCGTGATATTACCCGAAATTCTGCCCGCCGCACTCACAGGCTTTGGGCTTGCATTGGGACGATGCATAGGCGAGTACGGTAGTGTGATATTTATCGCCGGAAACAAGCCTTATGAAACGGAAATCGCGCCGCTTCGTATTATGTCGGAGCTGCAGGAATTTGATTATTCGAGCGCAACTGCAATCGCGCTTGTAATGCTTATATTTTCATTTGTGCTTTTATTCCTTGTAAATCTTGTTCAGGCGCATAACACAAAAAAGATAAAGGGGGCGTGACGGTATGAGTAAAGAAACAACTTCAAAAATTGTAAAATGGGTTTTAATCGGAATAAGCGCGCTGTTTGCATTTGTGTTTCTGATACTTCCGCTCTTTACAGTTATATCGGTCGCGCTGCGTAACGGCATAGCAAAATACGGTGAATACATATCCGATCCAGACACGATAAGCGCACTCAAATTAACTCTTTCGGCAACGGTAATAGCAGTTGTAATAAACACCGTATTCGGTTTGTTTGCAGCCTGGGCGATAACAAAATTCTACTTCAAGGGTAAAAAGGTACTGACCACCCTCATAGACATTCCCGTAACTGTATCGCCTGTCATAGCCGGACTTATCTTTATACTGATCTTCGGCAGACAGAGTGCGATATATCCGTATCTTCAGGACGCGGGTATAAAAATCGTATACGCGATACCGGGAATAATTATGGCGACGGTATTTGTAACCTTCCCATTCATATCGCGTGAGCTGATTCCTGTGCTTGAATCACAGGGCACTGACGAAGAGGAAGCCGCCGCGCTGATGGGGGCAAGGGGCTTTCGGATATTTGTGAAGGTGACTCTGCCGCATATCAAGTGGGCGCTTATGTATGGTGTTGTACTCTGTACGGCGCGCGCGATGGGTGAGTTTGGCGCGGTATCGGTACTTTCCGGACACAGGCGCGGCGAAACAAATACTCTGCCGCTTCTGGTTGAAATACTGTTCGGTGACAATAAATATGTTCCCGCGTTTGCCGTTGCGTCGATATTGGTACTTTTGGCAATCGTACTCCTCATTATAAGGAGTATAGTAGAATACCGCGGAAGGAGAGTGAATTGAATATGTATGTGGAACTTAAAAATATAAATAAATCCTTCGGTGACTTCAAGGCTTCGGATAATGTATCCTTCGGCATTGAAAAAGGAAAGCTCATAGGTCTCCTCGGTCCCTCCGGCAGCGGTAAAACTACAATTCTTCGTATGATAGCCGGCTTTGAAACACCTGACAGCGGCGATATAATAATCGACGGCGAACGCGTCAACGATATTCATCCGTCAAAGCGCGGCGTTGGCTTTGTGTTCCAGAATTACGCGCTGTTTCGGTATATGACAGTGTTTGAAAATATCGCTTTCGGTTTAAAAGTGCAGAAGGCTGATAAGAAGTATATAAAAGAGCGTGTAAACGAGCTTTTATCACTTATTGGTCTTGAAGGCCTCGGTAATCGCTATCCTGCCCAGCTTTCGGGCGGACAAAGGCAGCGTGTGGCGTTTGCACGCGCGCTTGCGCCAAATCCACAGCTATTGCTTCTTGACGAACCGTTCGCAGCGATTGACGCAAAGGTGCGTCAGGAGCTTCGGACGTGGCTAAAGGATATAATCGGCAAGCTCGGCATAACAAGCATATTCGTAACGCACGACCAGGACGAGGCGATAGAGGTGGCGGACGAAATCATAATCACTAATAAGGGTAGAATAGAACAATCAGGAACGCCTATTGAGGTATACCAAAAGCCGACAACTGCGTTCACGGCAGGCT
>JAFQYK010000199.1 GCA_017406485.1 Clostridia bacterium | reverse complement strand
TTTTAAGGAGTAGGAACAGCTTGAACGGGAAGCAGCGATTGAAAATGCCGCTGTGTTTTCGGAAACTGAAAATTCGGATATTCAAGAACAGAAAAAGCTAAAACGAGAATTGCGGGCAGAGGCGTTAGCCCGTCTTGAAAGCTCCGCTCGGACGGATAAGAAAAAAGATATATGATTATCTAATCTCCCATAAGGAGCATAGTAAGACACGCCAAGAAAAACAATTTGCAGAAAATTATCGGAATACGATTGACAATGTCAAATAATTGTGGTAATATAAATATTGTCTAACAGATTACAGAAACAGAGATTATCATATCATGAAAAATATTTTTGAACATACACGCTCAAGCTGGGTTAAATACAGCGAATATGACTTTGTACAGGACGAGGACAGCGGACAGGTATATATTATGCCTGCAAGTGACGCAAAACCGCAGTTTTTCAATCCGTTGGAAAATGCGGAGCAAATGGTTATTGACGCTTTAAATGTGGGCTTAACCTGTATGAGCGAGGAGTCAACAGACGAGGACAAGGAAACAGGCGTATTTAGCTTTGTATCTGAGTATGGCTTGCTCGGACTTATGACAGCCCTGCCGACAACACCGCAGTTTATGGACTATGACGCTGTATATTTAACTAAAAATCAGTATATCAAGGCTGAAACAATGTCAACCGAAGATTATCTTAATATTTTCTTCCCGTTTGAAATGCCTGATATAATTAAGAACAAAAACGGTACGATGTGGTCGATTGAAGGCGACAGGGATATGATGGCTCTTGCTATGACTATGGATAGCCGACCTATGGCGGTCAATATGGAGTTTCAGCGTGAGTACGCTGAGCGGTACGATTGGCTTGTGAAGCAGTTTAAGGATTGGGCTTTTATATTTTTCACAACAACTATGTATTATGATAATTTGGATAATGATAACAAAGATTTGTACAGGCAGGCTATGGCATGCTTTGACGGTATCGCGCCGACATATCATATAGAGCTGCTCGATAAGCCTACGCTTGTATGGGATTTTCATTCGCTATTACTCGGAATACAGATGATGTTCAGCTTTATACTCGTAAACGGACAAAATCCGCTCAGAATTTGCAAGCACTGCGGCACTATATTCAAAGCAAGCAGACCAAGCGCGGTATTTTGCAGCCCTCAATGCAAGAACAGGTATAATGTGTACAAGAGCCGCAGTAAGCATAAAGGGTAAGACTTTTGCGTGGGCAATTAGAGCGTTTCAGACCGCATAAAACCTATGTTTTTGAGTCAAAATTGAGCAAGGGTATATAACTATATTCCCGCCCTCAAAATCGGGGTTCTAAAGCGTGACAGATTTTACGGCTTTGTAGTGGAACAGAACAGCAGAATAAAGCGCATAAAATCGTAATTAAAATTCAAAATTTTAGCAAGTCTATATGTTTATATTCAACACCCTCAAAATCAAAATTTTCTGTTCCACATCAAACTGCCCCTAAAACATCTGATTAACAAACTGATATTCTATATATTACTATTCTTGATTTTTAGACTTTATTTTGAAAATGCACTCGTGCGCAGGAGTACGATAGCACATATTACACGATATACATTTTGATGGTGCTAAATCTCCGCCCTGCCACCTTTTCGGCAAGTCAGGCTCTCTTACAAGCGGGCGGGAGAGTGAAAGGCATTCTATTTTGCCTTCATTCAGTATCTTTTCCATATTATCAATACTCCTGTGTCCGCCCACGAGGATAACCGGCACACTGGTTTCGTCTGCCAGCTTCAGCGCGAAGTCCTTAAAATACGCTTCATTCACTCCTGCGCGGATATTCGGTACAGATGTTCCGTTGCCGCTTACCTCGATAGAGTCTATTCCGGCAGCAGCGCACTGTTTACATATTTCCATACTCATCTCAGGCGTTAAACCGTTTGGAATAAAATCGTCGCAATTTATTTTCATTGTGATATGCAAATCGGGAGCGGCTTGTCGTATTCCGTTCATAATATCAATTATGATTTTGCTGCTGCCTCCGCTATACTTGTCCTGTCTGTGATTTGACGCGGGGCTGATAAAGCGGCTTAGGAAAAAACCGTGCGCGGCGTGAATTTGTACTCCGTCATATCCTGCCTTCCGCGCTCTTTGGGCGCCCTTTACAAAAAGCGAAATAATATCCGCAATATCCTTGTCAGTGAGATAATCCGGCTCTGTTCTGTTGTATTCGCCGAGCGCAAGCTGCGCGATAATTTTGCAGTTCTCTGCGCGCGCAATATCCGTGAGCCTTTTGTGTTCGGGTATTAAGCCGTCATTCGACAGCCGTGCAATACCGCCGAAATAGCGGTCGGTGTCCGAAACAGTGGTAAAGCCCGTTATAATACAACCGACACCGCCCTTTGCCAAGCCTTCGTATATCGCATATAATTTTTCTGGCATATGTCCCTCGCCGTCTGCCAAGCCCTCCCAAGTTGCGGAGCGGATAAGACGGTTTTTAAGTTTTAAGCCATTCAAGTTTACTTCTTCAAATATTCTTTTCATTTCAATTCCTCCGTTTTCTGTATGAACCAACCGTGATAAACCTTCTCTATCTCTATTTCCTTACTGTCAAGCAACGGCTCAACAAATTCTCTGACTTCCTCTATGCTGTCAAAATCCAACGCTTCTCTTATTTCAATAGGCGAAATAAGCGGGTGAGCGTTTATTAACTTCCGTAACGCTTCGGTTGTCTGCGTCACTTTTTGCAGCTTTACTTCGCCGTCCGTTATTTTCTCTATTGCTTCCGCAAACGCGTTATAGCCTATCAGACTTTGTATAAGCATTGCTTTGCCGCCGTACTGAATAAGATAAGCGGGCAGCGAGCGTATGCCCATTTCATATCCCATTTGTAAGTCTTTTTCAAGCTCCGACTGCGCCATACCATTATTGTAATAGTTCAAAAATATTTCAGTGTCAATATTCGTTTTCCTGACAGCCTCTAATATTTCATCAAGATGCGTTGTCGGTCTGCAATCCACAATAGTCGCATAGCGGAGATTGTATAAAAACAAATCCGCTTTTTCATTTTCTGCAAGCTGTACCGCTTTGTACGCAAGATTTAACGGAATTGACGAGGTATGCCCGGTACTGAACAAGTGAAAATCCGTCATATTTATCGGCATACCCATTATCGCTTCCTCGCTCTCATATATTTTTGCAAGGCGCACATTATAGTTTTTTATCGCTGTTTCCTTGCCTTTAGAAAGGTCGCGGGGGTCAACAAGGTCATAAACGCTGCGAACAAGACCGCCCATTTTGTACCGAAATTCTATTCTATCCTTGAAATGTGTTTCAAGCTTACGGAATATCGGCTCACATTCATAAGACAGCCCCATCATCGGGTCGGTAAAGGTTGTGATTATTACTTTATCCATTCACCGCTTCCTCCAATCCTTTACAAGCTGCAATATATCGTCCGCAATTTCCTCTTCCTTTTGCTGATAGGTGTGACCTGTTTTTTCGATAAATACCAGCTTGTTGTCCTTTGCCGTGGGTATATGGTTGTTTATGTT
>JAFQYK010000198.1 GCA_017406485.1 Clostridia bacterium | reverse complement strand
CGCTATCTTGCGGAAAACGAACGGCTTTTAAAAGCCGAACCTCTTGTGTGAGGTTGAGTAAATGAATAAATTACCGATTGACTTGTATAAGAAAATAGACGCCGCCGCGCTTAACGGGCGGCCGGAGGAAATCTGCGGTCTTATCGGCGGATTGACAGACGGTGAGGACAAAATCATAAAAGGGGTATACCACCTTGAAAATATCGACCACTCAAACGAGCATTTTTCAATGAACCCAAAGGATCAGCTTGCGGCGGTAAAGGATATGCGTGAAAAGGGTTATGTGCCGCTTGGCAACTTCCACTCGCACCCCGAAAGCCCCTCGCGTCCGTCAGAGGAGGATAAGCGGCTTGCGTATGACAGGACGGCAAGCTATATGATTATATCGGTTATGGACGAAAACAATCCGGTACTTAATTCATTTCACATAGACGGAGATAATGTGACAAAGGAAGAGCTTATAATAGAGGAGGCGGTTTAAATGTCAGTAGATTACGCGACATTAAAAAAGGGCGGCTTTATGCGCCAGAAGCAGAAGAATTGTTTTTCGCTCAGGTTAAAGGTTGTGGGCGGAAATCTTGAAGCAAAGCAGCTTAGTACCATAGCAAATGTAGCCGAAAGATACGGCGACGGTCATGTGCATTTGACGTCAAGACAGGGCGTGGAAATTCCGTTTATAAAGCTTCAGGACATAGACGAGGTAAAGGCTGCGCTTGCTGAGGGCGATTGCGAACCGGGAGTGTGCGGTCCACGCGTAAGAACGGTTACGGCGTGTCAGGGCAAGGAGATATGTCCGAGCGGCTGTATTGATACCTACGGCTTGGCACGGGAAATTTCAGACCGCTTTTTTGCCAAGGAGCTGCCGCATAAGTTTAAGTTCGGCATAACAGGCTGTCAGAACAACTGCCTTAAAGCCGAGGAAAACGATGTCGGCATAAAGGGAGGCATTGAGGTTAAGTGGAACAAAGACAACTGTATAAACTGCGGCATATGCGCCGAGGTCTGTCGCGAAAAGGCGATAACTATTGAGGACGGCGAAGTAATAGTTGACCAAAGCAAATGTAATTACTGCGGCCGCTGTACAAAGGCTTGCCCCACCGACGCGTGGGAAAACGACGAGGGATATGTCCTGTCCTTCGGCGGACTTTTCGGCAACCGCATACATAAGGGCGAAACAATTATACCAATCATACACGGCAAGGAAAAGCTGTTCAAGGTGATTGACGCGGCGGTTGAGTTTTTTGAAAAGCACGCAAACTCAGGCGAGCGTTTCCGTCTGACGATTGAAAGAGTCGGAGAAGACAAATTCAAACAAACAATACTGGAGGCGTATAACAATGGCTGATGAAATTAAGATTGACGATTATGTGGATATAACCGATGTGGTTTGCCCGGTAACCTTTGTCAAGGCAAAGATTGCGATTGAGGAGCTTGAAACAGGACAAATTCTTTCGGTACATATGAACGGCGGCGAACCGGTACAGAATGTTCCGCGTTCAATGAAGGAAGAGGGACACAAGGTTCTTAAGCTGAATAAAAATGATGACGGTACCTATGATTTGGTAGTTGAAAAGGGGGATGAATAGGGCGAAAGCGTAGCTTTGCGCTTCCTATTTATCCTTGAACGAAGTGAAACGAAGAGAAAGGATGATTTTGTTTATGAAGATTACAGTAACAGGCGTAGTAAAGGAATATAATGACGGTTTGAGCCTAAAGGAGCTTATAGACGCGGAGCAGGTACAGACGCCGGAATATGTGACAGCGTCCGTAAACGACGACCTTCTCGGAGCGAGAGAATTTGAAAGCACAATACTCAAAGACGGCGATGTAGTAGAATTCCTCTACTTTATGGGAGGTGGCTGCTGATGGCTTTTACCAATGAACAGATAGAGCGATATTCGCGCCACATAATATTAAAGGAAGTCGGCGCAAAAGGACAGAAAAAGCTATTGGGCGGTAAGGTACTCATAATCGGCGCGGGCGGCCTTGGCGCACCTGCCGCAATGTATCTTGCGGCGGCCGGTGTCGGTACAATCGGCATAGCCGATGCGGATGTGGTT
>JAFQYK010000197.1 GCA_017406485.1 Clostridia bacterium | reverse complement strand
GCGTACATATCGTTACCGTAAACGATTACCTTGCAAAGCGAGACAGTGAGTGGATGGGTAAGGTTTACCGCTACCTCGGTATGAGCGTCGGTCTTATTATACACGATCTTGACGGTGCGGAAAGACGCGAGGCTTATGCGGCTGACATCACCTACGGCACAAACAATGAGCTTGGCTTTGACTACCTACGCGACAATATGGTTGTTCACAAGGAGGAAATGGTTCAGCGCGGTCACAACTATGCAATTGTCGACGAGGTTGACTCGATACTTATAGATGAAGCGAGAACACCGCTTATTATTTCAGGTATGGGCGAGGACGCAAACGAACTCTATCGCGTTGCGGATATGTTTGTTAAGCGTCTTAAAAAGCACGTCGTAACCGAACACGACGACAAGCAGCTCGACGAGGATCTGGACGCTGATTATATCGTTGACGAAAAGGCGCGCACGGCTATGCTCACGCCGCGCGGCGTTAAAAAGGCGGAGCAGGGCTTTGGCGTTACTAACCTCTCCGATCCCGAAAATATGAAGCTTCAGCACCATATAAACCAGGCGCTGCAGGCAAACGGCGTTATGCACCGCGACCAGCAGTATGTTGTACAGGACGGCGAGGTATTGATTGTTGACGAATTTACAGGCCGTATAATGCCGGGCAGACGCTACAGCGACGGTCTGCACCAGGCGATTGAGGCAAAGGAAGGCGTTAAGATTGAGAACGAGTCGCGCACTCTTGCGACAATCACGTTCCAGAACTTCTTCCGCCTTTACGGCAAGCTCTCCGGTATGACCGGTACGGCGCTTACCGAGGAGGAGGAGTTCCAGCACATTTACAAACTTGACGTTGTGGCAGTTCCCACGAACAAGCCGGTTATCCGTGATGATATGCACGACGTTGTATTTAAGACCGAAAAGGGCAAGTTTATGGCTGTTATCAAGCAGATACAGGAATGCCACGCAAAGGGTCAGCCTGTGCTTGTCGGTACGGTAAACGTTGACAAGTCGGAGCTTCTTTCCGCGCTTTTAAAGCGCGCGGGCATAAAGCATGAGGTATTGAACGCTAAGTACCACGCAAAGGAAGCGGAGATTGTTGCGCAGGCAGGTAAAAAAGGCGCGGTAACAATCGCAACCAATATGGCAGGTAGAGGTACGGATATTATGCTCGGCGGTAACGCTGAGTATATGGCGAAGCACGAAATGGCGAAGCAGGGCTTCAGTGACGAGCTTATTGCGGAGGCAACGGGCTTTGGTGATACGGATGATGAGGAAATTATTAACGCAAGAAAGACCTTTACCGAGCTTAATGAAAAGTTCAAGGAGCAGATACGTCCCGAGCAGGAGGAGGTTATCTCTCTTGGCGGATTGTTTATTATAGGTACGGAGCGTCATGAGTCAAGACGTATTGACAATCAGCTCCGAGGCCGTGCAGGACGTCAGGGCGACCCGGGCGCCAGCAAGTTCTTCCTTTCGCTTGACGACGACCTTATGAGAATTTTCGGCAGCGACAGGGTTAAGAATATGGTAAACGCGCTCGGCCTTGAAGAGGATGAGCCGATTGAGGCGAAGATGCTTACAAACGCTATTGAAAACGCGCAGAAGAGCCTTGAGAGCCGCAACTTTGACTCACGTAAGCACGTGCTGCAGTATGACGAGGTTATGAACGAGCAGCGTAAGATTATATACGCGCAGCGTCAGATGGTGCTTGACGGCGAGGATATAAGCGGCACAATCAAGGGTATGATTGAAAGCTCGATTGACAGCGCGCTTGATGATTACATCGGCATTTCAGAAATTCCCGAGGAATGGAATATCCGCGCGCTTGTTGAGTTTGCGAACCAATACCTTAACGCGCAGGGCGAGTTTAAGATTGATGACGAGGATATGGAAACTGTCACGCGTAACGATGTCAAGGACGATTTGATGGAGCTTGCTATGAACCGCTACGCTTCGCAGGAGGAAACGTTCGGCGAGAATATGCGCGAGCTTGAAAGAGTTTTAATGCTTCGTGTGGTTGATACACTTTGGATGGATCACCTTGATGAGATGGAGCACGTTAAGCGTGAAATCGGACTTCGCGCTTATGGTCAGCACGATCCGGTTGTTGAGTACAGAAATGTCGGCAGCGAGCTTTATGAGGGTATGCTCGATGGTATAAAGAAGGATACGGTAAGATACGTCCTTTCCGCGCAGCCGAGAATTAAGATTGAGCGTGAGCAGGTGGCAAAGCCGATGGATACAGGCGGCGACGGCTCACTTTCGCGCACAAAGAAGGCTAAGAAGGAGCCGGGCAGAAATGACCCGTGTCCTTGCGGCTCTGGTAAAAAGTATAAGCACTGCTGCGGCAAGAATAAGTAAGATATAACGGTAAATTGTTGTTTATATGCTTAATAGTAGGGGCGACCACGGATCGCCCATTTGCCTACGGCAAATAAGGGACGTCGGGGACGCCGTCCCCTACAACCGCTATTCGTAGGGGCTGGCGTCCCCGACAGCCCGTCCCTGACCACCTTTCGGCTACGCATATAAACAATAACTTATATCAAGAAAATAATTTCAGAAAGAAGTGAGAAATATGTTAGAGTACGATGAGTACCGTTTAAGACTGCAAGGTCTTGAAGAAAGCATAAACGATTTGAGGGATTCACTTTGACATCGCCGGAGCAACTTCGGAAATAGAAAAGCTTGAAGCCGAGGCTC
>JAFQYK010000196.1 GCA_017406485.1 Clostridia bacterium | reverse complement strand
ATAAAAAAGCGTTACATAGGCAAAACCGATGAGCCGCTTTGTGAAACGGCGAGCCTTTGTCTTGCTTACCCGGAATGTGACGCGGTAATTGCAAGCCCAATGAAGAGGTGTTTACAGACAGCGGAATTTATATATCCAAACAATAAGGTAATAATCTGCCGTGATTTATGCGAATGTGATTTCGGTGATTTTGAAAATAAATCATATGAGGATCTGAAAGATAACAGGAAGTACATAGAATGGCTGAATTCCGGCGGCACACTGCCGTTCCCGAACGGGGAGGCGCACGGGGAGTTTGTGGAGAGATGCGTTAAAGGGTTTCAAAACGTGCTTCGGCCTGAATACAAAAGCGTCGCATATGTAATTCACGGCGGCGCGATTATGGCTATAATGCAATCGCTGTTTGGCGGTGATTTTTATGATTATCAGCTATCGAATGGCTCTATGGTTGTTTTTAACTATGATATAAATAGAAAAAAGGCGGTAGGCGCTTACACAAGGGAGGAAAGTGAATGACTGTCTGCAATATAATAACGGCGCAATGCGTGTCGCTCATAATCGCTTTTTTTCTCGACCTTATTTTTGGAGATCCTGACTTTCCGCTTCACCCCATAAGGCTTATTGGCAGAGTCATATGGCTGTTTGAAAAGCTGTTCCGCTTTGTTTTCCCAAAAACCGAAGCGGGCGAGAAAATAGCCGGCTTCTTTATGGCTTTATTTACGATTATTGTTTGCGGTGGAATTCCGTTTGTTATATTGCACTTTGCCTATGGTTACAATATGATTTTGGGAATAGCGATTGAAGCTATTATCTGCTACTTTATGCTTTCCGCGCGTTCGCTTGCCAAAGCAAGTAAGGGCGTGTATAATGCGCTTAGCAGCGGCGATACCGAAACGGCGCGCAAGCGTGTTTCAATGATTGTCGGCCGCGACACGGACAGCCTTGACGAAACGGGTATAGCCAAGGCGGCGGTGGAAACCGTTGCGGAAAATACGTCTGACGGAGTTATTGCTCCGCTTTTCTATATGGCAATCGGCGGCGCTGTGTTAGGATGTATATATAAGGCAATTAACACAATGGATTCAATGGTAGGCTACAAAAGCAAGAAGTACATAAACTTCGGCGCGTTTGCCGCACGTCTTGACGATGTTGTAAACTACATACCCTCGCGTATTGCGGCGGCGCTTATGATAATCTCGGCAAAGCTGCTTGGCTATGACGCGCATAACGCGCTTGTCATATTTACGCGCGACTCGCGTAACCACGCAAGCCCCAACAGCGGTCAGACCGAGTCGGCTGTCGCCGGCGCGCTTCGCGTACAGCTCGGCGGTGACGCGTACTATTTCGGCGAGCTTTACAAAAAGCCGACAATAGGGGACGACTATCACAACGTCACTTATACCGACATTTTACGCGCAAACAGAATGATGTACGTGACCGCGTTTTTGGCGGCGGTAATTTTTATAGCGGCGAAATTCGGCTCGCAGTACCTCATAATTTATCTTCAAAATATTATACAGGCGATGTTTTAGATGAAAAGATTTGAACACGGCGGAAATGTGTGCGGCAAAAATATACGTCTTGATTTTTCCGTAAACACAAATCCGCTTGGACTAAACACAAAAATAAAAGAAGCGGCGCTATCTGCCGCAGATAAATACGGTGTGTACCCTGATGCGGAGTATGCCGATTTAAAATCGGCTATTGCCAGTTACGAGGGTGTAAGCGCGTCCAATGTAGCGGTGTCAAACGGCGCGTCGGAGATGATTTTCGCGGCGGTCAGGGCGGTTATGCCCAAAAAAGCGCTGCTTATCGCGCCGACCTTTTCCGAATACGAGCGCGCGCTTTTGTCAGTCGGTTGTGAGATTGATTATTACGCGCTTAAAGAGGAAAATGATTTTGAAACAGGCGCGGATATTTTAAATGTGCTTGACAATTACGATATGACCTTTATTTGCAATCCCAATAACCCCACCGGCAGACTGTGTAATGGGGATATTATGGATAAAATGGCACAAAGCAAATGCGTATGTATTGCTGATGAGTGTTTTCTTGATTTCACGGACGGCACGAGTGTCAAGGGCAAAATGCCGGTCATACGAGCGTTTACGAAAACACACGCAATGGCAGGACTGCGTTTGGGGTATATGATTGCCGACGAGGATTTTACGGAAAAAATAAACGCCAATTTTCCAGCGTGGAACGTAAGCGCACCGGCAGCGGCGGCAGGCATAGCCGCAACGGAGCAGCACGAATATGTGGCTAAAGCAAAACAGCTTATAAAAACCGAGCGCGAATACCTCAGAACAGAACTGACACGCCTTGGCTTCAAGGTATTCCCGTCAGACGCAAATTTTTTGCTGATAAAGGGCAAGGAGAGAATAGCCGAAAAACTGTTATCGCGCGGTATATTCATCCGCGAATGTGACAACTTCCGCGGACTTGACACCCACTATTACCGTATCGCCGTCAAAACCCACGAGGAAAATGAAATGCTTATAAATGAATTAACAACTATAAGGTAACAGGCTGCTCATATAGCAGCCTTTTGCATTACTTTCAAAAACACTTGACAACCACAATACCTCGTGATACAATATACATAGAATTACGAGGTATATGAAAGGAGGTCAATATGAAGATAAACAAAGAGCTTATGAAAGGCAGCACGACAATCCTTATTTT
>JAFQYK010000195.1 GCA_017406485.1 Clostridia bacterium | reverse complement strand
AGAGCCCGGTGTTTACACGCCGTTTGAAGGACAGTGGGTGCCGAAATATATAACGCTTGCAGACGGGTATAAATTCAAAAAAGACGCGTATTATATGATTGTTTCATACGACCATAGCTACAGACTTCCCGAATATAACCAAACAAGCCGTATGTTCATCAAAGCGCGAGAGGATACAGATGTTTTTTATAACGAAAAAAATGACACCTTCAGATGCGGAGGATTAGACTTTGAGGATATGCACATATGCGAAATAATTATAGAGGGTAATGCCAAGAACGGATTTAAAATTCATATTACACCTGAATCCAAAGGAATTTTTGAAATAAACAAAAACTGATAAATTATATATTCCATAATATTTGAAATTTGGGAACCACAGATTTTATGCGGTTTAAAACGGCCTAAACGCCCACGAAATAAACACAAAAAAGTCAGCGATTTTTAGTTGTCGCTGACTTTTTGAATTTATTGCTTTATGAGTATTCCCCATATGAGCTTTTTTATTCCTCTTCCATAGTGTTAATAAGCGTATACAACAGCTTATACAACGCGTCTGCCTCGTCCTTTCCGAGCCTTACGCATCTGCCGACCGCCTGAGGTACGGTAAGCGCTTCATCTCTAAGGCGCGTGCCTTCGTCCGTTACGGAAACGATAAGCACTCTCTCATCCTTTTCACTTCGGTGGCGCGTTATATATCCCTTTGCTTCAAGCTTCTTTAAAACGGGCGTAAGCGTGCCGGAGTCTAAGAAAAGAACCTCTCCGAGCTCCTTTACGCTTATGCTCCTTTTTTCCCATATCACCATCATCGTTATATACTGCGTGTATGTCAAATCCAGCTTGTCAAGATGCGGCTTGTATCGCTTTATTATCTCTCTTGACGCCGCGTACAAGGGGAAGCAAAGCTGATTTTCTATTTTGAGGGTGTCGTATTTTCCCATTTCTATTTTCTCCTTTTGTATTTTGCGTAATTTAATTTTACTCTTTTTTATTGATTATGTCAAGTGATTTAAATAATCCGCACATTGTAATCTTTAAGCAGATAATTGAGCTGCACAATATATCCGATAAACTGAGGAGCAGCCATCAACTGACCGAAAAACGGCTTGCCGTAATCAGAGGAACCGTTTAAGACATCATTGAGTTTTCCTTTGTCGCAAAGAGTCAAAACAGGCGCGTTGGGGTCGGAGATTATGCCGTCCAAAAGCTCCTTTACCGCCTCTTCATAATGGGGATTGTGCGTTTTGGGGTACGGGCTTTTTCTTCTTAATCGTACATCTTCCGGAAGTATGCCGTATGCCGCTTCACGGAGGACATTTTTGGAAACGTTATCCTTATTCTTCATCTCCCAGGGAATGTTCCACACGTACTCGACAAGGCGGTGGTCGCAGAACGGTACACGCACCTCAAGACCGCTTGCCATACTCATTCTGTCCTTTCGGTCAAGGAGATTTGTCATAAACCAGTTTATGTTTAGATATGAAATCTCACGGCGGCGCGCTTCCTCCGCGCTGTCACCGTCAAATGTAGGTGTTTCGGCTATGCTTTCCTCGTATCTTTTGCGTGAGTAACCGTCCAAATCAAGCTCGTCGTGCACGTTATCAAGCAATATGTTGTTTCTGAGCGACAAATCATAACACCACGGGAAGGCGGCTGTTTCAAACGCCTTCTTTTCCCTGAACCACGGATAACCGCCGAAAATTTCATCACTGCACTCACCCGAAAGCACTACGGTATGGTTCTTCTTCACCTCGCGGCAGAAGTAGAGAAGCGACGCGTCAACATCCGCCATACCCGGTAAATCCTTGGCTAAAAGCGCTTCCTCAAGTAATTCGGTAAGTACGTTGTTAGGGCATACCAAATATGTGTGGTTTGTGTCAAATTCCTCCACCATCCGCGGCACCCACTTAGTGTCACTGTCGGGCTGGAAATGTGATGCCTTGAAATATTTTGCGTTATCCTCGTAGTCAAAGGAATAGGTTGAAAGCCGCTTACCGCGCTGCTTCATCTCCATTGCGCCGATTGCCGTTATGACGCTCGAATCAAGACCGCCCGACAAAAAAGTTGCAATAGGTACATCCGAAACAAGCTGCCGTCTTACCGTATCCAAAACAAGCGAGCGTGTACGCGCGATTGTGTCCTCATATGTGTCCGGGTGCGCGTGGCTCTTTAGCGACCAATATTGCTTAATGCGCGTACCGCGGCGGTCAATCACCATATAACGCGCGGGACGAAGCTCAGAAATACCCTTAAACACGCCGTTTCCCTGTGTACGCGCCGGACTGAGAGCCAAAAGCTCGCAAAGACCGGTGTTATCGAGTACAGCCTCAATTCCGGGATATTCAAACAGCGCCTTTAGTTCCGACGCAAAAACAGTTGTGTCGCCCGTTTGCGTATAGAAAAACGGCTTTACACCGAAGCGGTCACGGCAGGCAAAAATCCGCTGGCGCATACTGTCCCAGATAACAAACGCATATATGCCGTTTAGCCGCTCGGCGCACTTTTCGCCGTAGTGTATGTAAGAATAGAGCAGTACCTCTGTGTCAGAGGCGGTTTCAAATTCGTAGCCATAAGATATTAAATCGTCCTTTAGCTCCTTTGTGTTGTACAGCTCACCGTTATATGTAATCACAAATTCGTGTCCCATTACTGTCCGCTTCATCGGCTGCTTACCGCGTTCGACATCTATGACTGCTAAGCGGCTATGCGAAAACGCCGCGTGCTCGCCTACCCATTCGCCCCAAGAGTCGGGACCGCGGTGACGTATCTTTTTTGCCATTCGGTGCGCAATATTTCTATTTTCCGTTTCATTTTTTATAAGGTTTGTCTTAAAATTTATAAATCCACAAATTCCGCACATAAAAATCCCCTCCGTTATAATTTAATGTATTATATGCGGAGGAGATTGTTTTGTTACTTATACAAATTCTTGAGCATATCGCAGTAGTCGGGGAAAGAGGTGGTGAAGATATAGTTCATTATAAGCACCTCGTCCGGCTCAAACTTTTTCAGAATATCGTCAAAGCTGCCCTTATAAATTCTCGGGTCAACCAGCACCACCTTACCATAGCTCGTGATAAGCCACGGCGCAAAGGCGTTTGCGTAGGAGTCTTTTATAACAACTATCGTCTTGCCGCCTGCGTTTTTTCTGTTCGTCATTTCAACAATCGGATGGTCGCTGCCGAAGAAGAAGGAATAATTTTGCTTTTCCTCCTCGTACATAACGCCGTCATACTCCACAAGTTCACCATCTACGATTTTATGCATTTTAACATCAATGCTGTCCTCTTTGTCCACATCGTACCACTCTATCGTGTCCGGCTGCTTCGCTATGCCCGGCGTGTTCACGCGGTCATATAGGTAGCCCAAAAAGCCCTTTATTTCGTGCTTTTCGTAGTCGGTATTTT
>JAFQYK010000194.1 GCA_017406485.1 Clostridia bacterium | reverse complement strand
TTGATGAGCTAGGGCTCAAAAGCATAACGCAGATAGAAAGTGCGGACGGCAGAATTGCGGAAACAATAAAGCAGAACACAGCGTCAAAGAACCAGCAGATTTTAACACTTGACTCTATGCAGTCAACCACGTCAAAGGATATTTCAAACGGCGCATCATACTTAACCATTATGCAAAAAAATCTTGCAGTGCTCACCGAAGCGTTAAAGTAGGAGGAAAAAATGGCTATAGTCACTTGTCAGAATGTCACCATCGGCTATGACGGACACGCCGTGGCGGAAAAACTCAGTTTTACTGTAAGCGATGGCGACTATTTGTGTATTGTCGGCGAAAACGGCTCCGGTAAATCCACGCTTATAAAAACACTTTTGCGCCTTCAAAAGCCTTTGGACGGCAAAATTGAATTTGGCGGAGGACTCGGGCAAAATGAAATCGGTTACCTTCCTCAGCAGACGGAGGTGCAGAAGGACTTTCCCGCAACCGTGTGGGAGATTGTGCTGTCGGGCTGTCAGTCTATGTGCGGCATAAGACCGTTTTACAGCAGGAGTGAAAAGGATACGGCAAAAAAGAATATAGAGCGCATGGGAATATCCGATCTTGTGAAACGGTGTTACCGTGAGCTGTCGGGCGGACAGCAGCAGAGGGTGCTTCTGGCAAGGGCGCTTTGCGCCGCAAACAAGCTGCTGCTTTTAGACGAGCCTGTTTCGGGGCTCGATCCTAAGGCTGCGGCTGATATGTACAGCCTGATAAAAGAACTGAATGCGGAGGGGATAACGGTTATAATGATTTCGCACGATATAGCGGAAGCCGTAAAATATGCCACGCACATACTGCATCTCGGCAAAAATCAATTTTTTGGTACAAAAGAGGAATATGTAAACAACGGTACAGGAAAATATTTTATTACAGAGAACGGCGGTGAAGACTGTGCTTGATAAGCTGATAATGTATTTAGAGTATCCGTTTGTCCGCTACGCGCTTATAGTCGGCGTGCTTATTGCCCTGTGTTCATCGCTTTTGGGAGTGACGCTTGTTTTAAAACGCTTTTCGTTTATAGGCGACGGCTTGTCACACGTCGCCTTCGGCGCAATGGCAATAGCGACGGTTACGGGTATATCAAACAATATGCTGCTCGTTATGCCTGTAACCGTGGTAAGCGCGGTGCTGCTTTTGCGGACAGGGCAGAATACCAAGATTAAGGGTGACGCGGCAATAGCGATGATTTCAGTAAGCGCGCTTGCATTCGGATATTTGATTATGAATATCTTTTCAAAATCCGCAAATCTGTCGGGAGATGTGTGCAGCACGCTGTTTGGCTCAACATCAATACTCACATTGACCTCGCGCGAGGTGCTTTTGTGTACGGTTTTGTCGCTTGCGGTTGTAGCTGTATTTGTCCTGTTCTATAACAAAATCTTCGCCGTCACATTTGACGAAAGCTTTGCAAATGCGACAGGGATCAAGGCGGAACGGTATAATCTGCTTATAGCCATAGTAATAGCGGTTATAATCGTGCTTGCGATGAACCTTGTCGGCTCGCTTTTGATCTCCGCGCTTGTAATATTTCCTGCGCTGTCGGCTATGCGGATATTCAAAAGTTTTAAATCGGTAACGTTGTTTTCAGCGGCGCTATCGGTAGCCTGCGCGGTTTTGGGAATAGTAATATCCATACTTATGGGAACACCCGTAGGCTCAACGATTGTTGCGGCAGACACGCTTGGATTTATAATTTGTTATATTATCGGAGGTATCGTAAAATGAAAAAGATTTTGATTTTGTGCGCGATAATCTGCGCTGTATTCACACTCGCAGCCTGCGGCGGCGAAAGCGGCAACCGCGCAGCGATAAATAATCAGACGAGCGTGACCGATGAGCTAAACGCCGCTACGCGGGAAGAAGCATCCGAAAGCGCCGTGCAGTCCGGAGCGGGTGCCAAAGTAAAGACGGACGTCCCGATTGGAACGATAGACTTAGACCTTACAAAAATGTCAAGCACTGTTGTTTATTCTGAGGTGTATAATATGGTGACACAGCCCGGGAAGTATAAAGGTAAGGTAATAAAAATGGGCGGTGCCTGTGCTACCTACACAAGCCCCGACACTGGTATAACATATTACGCCTGCATAATAAAGGACGCGACAGCCTGCTGCGCTCAAGGTATTGAGTTTGTGCTTACGGACGACTGTAAAATGCCCGATGATTACCCGCAGGAAGGCGACGAGATTGAAGTTGTAGGAATTTTCGACACCTATATGGAGGACGGTGTTGAGTACAGCACCCTAAGAAACGGCAGTATCGTTTCGCTTAATTTGGGTGATAACAGGAATAAATAGACACCAAAGGAAAATCAGAAGCTTTCTTTCATCTCCGCAAGCATTTCTCTCGGCGTTGTGCCTGTGATATGCTTAAAATTGCGGTTAAAGCTGCACAGGCTGTCAAAGCCGCAGAGATGTGCGGCATCGGAAACGGGGATTTTATTCTCTGTGCTCAAAAGATACACCGCGCGGTTTATCCTGAATCGATTCAAATACTCGGTAAAGCTCATACCCATAAGACGTTTAAAGGTGCGCGAAAGATAGGTGTAGCCATAGGACAATTCCTCGGACGCGGAATGGAGAGTGCAATTATCGTTATAGTTTTCCTCAATATACCTAAGCGTCTTATTTATAAGGACAGCCTCCTCGTTGGTGGGAGCGTCCTTAAACTCGCTTGCTTCGGCAAGTTCGCCGAGAACGGAATACAACAGCCCCTTTTGCAAAAATGTATTAGTTCCGTCAA
>JAFQYK010000193.1 GCA_017406485.1 Clostridia bacterium | reverse complement strand
TTGGGCGGAAAGAGGCGTTTGTGATACTTGCCTTGCGTATCGTGCTTGCAAGCGTGTACTCCGGCGGTATGGCTGGTTTTATGTACAGTATGGCAGGCGGTTTGTGCTGCTTTTTGGTTATGGCGTTATGCTCGTTTAAGCTCGGCGAAAACCGTATGTGGGTTGTGAGTATATTCGGTGCAATTGCGCATAATATGGGACAAATTGCCGTGGCGTGCTTTGTTATAGGCAGCGCGCAGGTGATGTGGTATCTGCCGGTTCTGATGATTTCGGCTGTGCTTACAGGCGCGTTTACAGGCGTGGCGGCGCAGGTGACGGTCAGACGGCTTAATAAATCGCAAAAAAATAACGCAGACGATTGATTTCGTCTGCGTTTTGTTTTTTTATCTTTTAGGAAATTGCTCGCATCGTGAGCAATTTTGCTAATTACAAAAAAGCGAAGCGTAGTCGCGAAAGCGACTTTTTTACGGTAAATCTATTTCCTCCAGCTCCTTATCCGGCAGCTTTGTTGTTGAGTCGCGAACGAACTTCTTGACCGCCGCTGTTCCCTTTGCGATAGGTATATTCGTACCGGCTCCGGCAACGCAGCCGCCAGGACAGCCCATACCCTCGATAAGGCAGCCGTCCTTTTTTCCCGCCTTGGCAAGCATAAGCATTTTCTGGCACTCGGCAAGACCCTCAACGTGCTCTATGTATACGTCCACATCGGGATAATACTCGTTTATACACTTCTCAATCGCATCCGCAACACCGCCGGCAACACCATAGCCGCGGCCTGCGCCTGTCGCGTCGTGTACCGGTTCCTCCTTGTCATAGGTCGCAAAGTCAATGCTCTTTGCGTCAAACATCGCGCTAAGCTCCTCAAACGTAATTACAAAATCAACGTCGCTTCGTACAGTTCTGCGCATAGCTTCAAGTTTTTTCGCCGCGCACGGACCTATAAATACAACTCTCGCATTCGGTCTGCGCTGCTTTATTGTACGTGCCGTTGCGACCATAGGCGTAAGCGCGCTTGAAACGGTGTCCGCAAGGTCGTTTAGCGTGCGCTTTGCTATCATTGACCACGCGGGGCAGCAGGACGTCAAAAGGAACGGCAGCTCGCCCGTCTTAACCTTTTCAACATAGTGGTGCGCTTCAGTTATCGCGCCTATATCCGCGCCCAAAGCAACCTCGTAAACCTCTTTAAAGCCAAGGTCAAGGAGTGCAGCCTTTAGCTTCCAAAGTCTTACATTTTCACCGAACTGACCGACAATAGCCGGCGCAACCTCGGCGACAACCTCGTCGCCCCTCTTTATAGCGCGGATAAGCTGGTAAATCTGCGACTTATCGGCAATTGCTCCAAACGGACAGCTTACCATACACATTCCGCACGAAACGCATTTATCGTTATCAATCTTAGCTCTGCCGCTTTCATCAGTGCCTATCGCGTTTATACCGCACGCACTCGCGCAGGGACGCATTTTCTTCGCGATTGCGTCATACGGACAGATGGCTTTACATTTGCCGCACTTTATACACTTTTCCTTGTCAATATGCGAACGTCCGTTTACGATTGATACCGCGCCCTTCGGACATACCTCCGTACACGGATGCGCCACGCAGCCGCGGCAGTTGTCTGTTACCTCATATACGTTATGCTCGCACATATCGCAAGCCGAGGGAATGACCTGCATAAGAGGCGGCTCGTAGTATTTATCGGAAATGTTACTCGCGCTAAGTCCGCTTGTTACGTGAACGGGCGCGTTCTCGGGACGAAGAGACAAGCCCATTGCAAGACGCACACGCTCCTGCGCTATGGCTCTTTCACGGTATACGCTCTCGCGGTACTTTGGTACCTCATTAGGGGTTATTGCGTATGGAATTGCTTCGATTTTATCATTGATGTTGTCAGTTTCGTTTGCCTCAAAAGCAACCTTCGCAACTTCCTTTAATACCTTGTGCCTGATTTGTGTAATGGATGTTTCTATACCTCTCATTTATGTTGCCCTCCCCTTTTCAGTTAAAAAAATGTTTATATTTAATTATACCGTAGAATATATAAAATGTCAATTCACTTTCGTAAGATTGCAATATAGGTATGCGTATGCTTATCCGTTCTTTCCCACGGACCGTTTTATTATACTGCGACAATAACATATCTTTTACTTGATTTTAATAGATTTCCCTGTTTGTTTATGGGGGGATATAGGTTTTAAAGCAAAACAAGATGCTCAAATACAAGCAAATAAGCCGTTTTCAGAATATGAATTTTTAACCCCTGCCATAGCTTGTGGAGGGGGTTATTGTATGATATACTTTTTTGGTATTAAACAAAAGGAGGAATTTGACAAATGGCATGTTTTTTAGTACCAACTGCTGAAGCAGTAGTCACAACGATTGTAAAAAAGACAGCGGGTGAAAATGCTGTAAAGGAAAACGCCGGCAAGCATCCGTTTCTCAAAAAAATCAACTGGCTCAACAATATGCTCTGGGGCGGCGCGGCTCTCTTGGCATTCGAGCACGTATGGCACGGAGAGGTTGTCCCTTGGTTTCCGTTCCTTACAGCGGCGGCCGACCCCGCTGACGCATCAGAGATGCTGCACGAAATGGCAACATCGGGCGTAGCTATGGCAGCTCTTGTAACCGCTGTATGGATAGGTATGGTTCTCGTGACAAATGCGATAGAAAAAAGACCGGTGCAGTCTGCTCCGGTATTGAAGGAGGGTGAAACGGCATGACTTTACTTATAACGGCATTCGCTGCGATAATATCAACCATTCTTTGGTATAACCATTCAGAAAGCAATATGAAGCTTGGCGTGCTTTCGCTGATGTTTTGGGGCGCAACGCTTATGTGGCTCGTTGACGCTGTCGTTGAATACTCGAAAATAGGCGCTGAGTATTTCACTCCGCAGGCTGCGGATATGCTCAATGACGCATATCTCGGTTTCTCTGTCGTTGCTCTCGGTCTTATAATATGGCTTATAATAGTCCTCGTAAAAGACCCCAAGAACACAATCAGAAAAGTTTTAGCAAAGAAAAATTAAACAATCCAAAAAACTAAATAGCAGGTCAATGAGGTGACCCACAAAATTAGACTTTATTATATAGCGTAGTAGTTTATGACTGCTACGCTATTAGATTTTATATATCCCGAATACCGCGCTCGTTACTATTTTACTTCTGTCCATTTTTAAAATTGAAAAGCGTCCGGCTTCAATGTTCTCCAAGGTGTCAAAGGCTATGGCTTTAGTATCCGATAACATAATACAAAGCCAAAAGAATAATCAGAAATACAACATTTACCGCGGTAAAATACAGCAGATACTTTCCGCGCAACGCCTTATTTTCACGGCCAACGAATTTAAATGATATAAGGCTTGCCATTGACGCTATCAGCGTTCCCAAGCCGCCTAAGTTTACGCCGACAATGAGCGGCTTCAGATTGTCCGTAAATCCGGACAGTAAAAGAGCGGCAGGTACATTGCTTATAAGCTGGCTTGACAAAATTCCCGTTATACATTCCCGTCCGCCGATTACGCTGCTTATATAATCGCTGAACACGCTTACCCTTCCCATATTACCTATAAAGACAAAGAAGGCAATAAATGTCAAAAGAAGCGTGTAATCCACCCTTGCAAAAATCTTATAGTCCGTAACGGCAATTACCGCTATTACAACCAAAAGCGTTATCCGGTAATCTACAATATGTCCGACTGTAGCCAGGCACAGTAAAAACAGCGCCGCGTAAACTGCCGTCCTTGGCTTTTCGGTTATGCGCGTAACGCTTTCAAGGCTGACTTTTATTTCCGTCTTTTTGTTTCGCAGCACAGTCCAAACGGATAAAAGCAAAAATGACGCGGCAGTGTAAGGCAGCATCAGCATCATAAACTCCCCTACTCCCATACCCGATATTCCGTGCAGATACAAATTCTGCGGATTGCCTATCGGTGTGAGCATACTTCCGAGGTTTGCCGCCACCGTCTGCATAACAATGGTTCTTATTATCAGCTTGTCCTTTGCTTCGCCGCCTGTCATATCCAAAATAACGAACGTAAACGGCACAAAGGTTATCAGCGCCACATCGTTTGTTACAAGCATACTGAAGAAAAAGCACAGCATTATCAGTATGAATGAAAGCCCTCTTACGCTGTGTATCCTTTGAAGCATTTTCTCAGCCGTCATTCTGAATACACCCGTCTTTTGAAGTCCTGCCATTACCGCCATAAGGCAAAACAGCAGCGAAAGCGTTCTGAAGTCTATATATCCCGGATACTCCATATCCGGCTTAACGAAAAACGCCGATATTACAGCAAGCATTACCGCTACACTCAGAACCGTTTCGTTTTTAATTATGTATATTATTTTATTTTTCATAATTTACTCCTGCGGATGCTTTTCGAGCCAGTCAATAATGTCAAGACTCTCATACATAGGTTTGCCGTCTATGAACAGGCACGGTACCTGATCCATACCGCCGACCTCTAAAAGACGTTTATAATCCGCTTCATTTTTCATTATGTCGCGCATTTCAATATCCGTTCTGCCGCTTTTCCTGATGTAATCAAATACTCTCACACAATATGGACAACTGTCAAATTTGTATAATTCAAGCTTCATTCTTATTCCCTCCGTTAAATCTGTTATTGATATAGTAACACAAGCGGTTCAGATTTTCAAGATTACAAGACTCAAAACCACGTAAGCTGCATACTTGGACTTTCGGATTATTATGTGGTATTAGATTCTCGAGGTGGTAATTATGCAGGCGGAAAAGATTGAGTATGATGTGCTGAATAACCGTGACGGTGTTGCTTTTTATCACCGCGGGCATCCGCAAAACGAGGAGCCTGTTTATCACGATTTTGCCGCGTTTGTTTCTGTCAGTACCCGCCCGTCATAGGTGTAGGTGTGTCACTAGAGCCGTTTCTTTGACATTCACTAATTAAAAGTATTCTCTATTGGCGCGTCGCAATACCAACTTAGTATTTTAAATTTTTTCTCATTCAAAAATTCTTTACTCTGTTTTTCATCCTTATAATATCCTGTGTTGATATCATATACTTGTATATACGGCATCTGAGATGTGTTTTTATAATCAGGTTCATTCAAAAAATACTCAGGAGGCGCTATACTGAAAACTACTTTATAATGGTCAATATTTTGCAAAACAATCTGGTTATATATTGGTTTTTTATTATTATATCCGGTATATTTAGAATCTTCAATTCTATATGCATATAGCTCATTTTGCTGCTCATTTTTAAAATATCCCTTCCATCTTCTCACTTTACCTCGTCCTTCATCAACACTATAACCATCAAATTCACAAACATATGTATCAGATAATATTCGTTTTTGATTATTAAAACACATATTACTATTAAGTATACTCTTTTCATTACAAATTCCCCTTCCCGTTATTTCCGCCCTTCCTTTGCAGGATTGTTATATATGTATGATAGCAGATATTTCTTCATTTGTCATATCATTTTTTCACCCTGCAGATAGTATGAAGGCAGGTTGTCTGTACCATGCTATTTATTGTATCCGTTACCCTCAAGCCAGGTTTTTATCTGCTCCTCTGTGGTGGAGGATGTGCCACGCATACCGTCTATGAGTTTCGCATTTGGCGCGTACTTTTTAACATCCGAAACAGCCGTGCTTATGCCGGTGCTGCCCGA
>JAFQYK010000192.1 GCA_017406485.1 Clostridia bacterium | reverse complement strand
TGAGTGTGGCTACACTCGCTTTGCTTGCTCTACCACAGAAATTTTACTTTCGACAAAAAGTGACAAATTCAAAAAATACGCAAAAAAAGCGGTTGCACACACATTGTTGCAACAGCTTTATAACAGGATTTGATTTAACAACTATACGGCTATATTTTACCACAAGAATTAGGGTTAATCAATACTTAAATTGTGAAATTTTATGATACGCCTTCTATGCCATAGGCGCGGCAATTCGGAACTTGAACCAATCACCGCCAACATCAAAATCAATCACAGCGTAATTTTTAGCAGCCAAGCAGATGTATAAAATATGTTGACTTACCCCAAAAATTTGATATAATGATAAAAGACTAAAATAAAAGGATTGCGGACCAATATGACAAAGATATTGATATGTGACGATAGCCAAGAGGATATGACCAAGCTCAGGGATAGTATCGCCCGTTACAGCCTTGAAAATAACATAAGATTTAACATAAACGGCTTTAATCAAAATGATGAAATAACAGCCGCGCTCGAAAAAAGCGGTGACTATGATATAATTTTCCTCGACATCTACATGGAAGCGCTGAACGGTATAAATCTCGCGCAGCTTATAAGAAAAAACAACAAATCCGTAAAGATAGTTTTCTTTTCAACATCAAAGGAGCATGCGTTGGAGGCATACGGCGTTAACGCGGCGCAGTACCTTGTAAAGCCGGTAGAATATGCGGAGCTGAAAAACGCGCTGGATTTAATTCTCGACAAGCACACAGAAAAGAGCCTCAGCTTTGATACAAGCGACGGTATTATTAAAATAAAGCTGACAGATTTTATGTTTTCGGAGACGCAGTCGCACTATCAGTCCATAACTCTCACAAACGGAAATGTATACCGCTTCAGAATGAGCTGCGCGGCGCTTTATAATATGCTTGCGGATAACGAGGAGTTCACGAGAGCGGGGGCGTCCTTCATTATAAATTTAAACTATGTCGTCCGTATAACACAGAACAAGACAGAATTTGCGGGCGGTTACAGCTTGCCGACACCGAGGCGGTCATACAATGAGTTAAAGCAAAGGTATATAGATTATTACACAGGGGTTTAATGATATGCTTACCAATCCCATTATAAAAATTATAATCGTTCACGGACTTCATGGCGTATGGCTGTATTGCCTTGCTATGGATAAAAAACACAGCAGCTTATTTTCCGCGCTGATATGCGCGGCTATGGCGTTTATAACAGCCGCGCCTTGTATTTACTGCGAAGTTACCGGAAATGACAATATGCTTATTTCATCGGTACTGTACATTTTCACCGCTTTAGTTACATTTTCGGTGTATGTTTTCATACTTTCCGCGTGGCAAAAAATGAAATCCGCGTTTGTTTACGCGGTATATGTCAGCCTGTGGACTTTTATGACGCAAATAGCGGAGCTTATAGCTAACGACTTTTTCACGCCGGTAAGTCCCGCGCTGTGGATAGTGCGGTTAATACTGAACACTGCGTTTTTATTGCTGTTCCTATTTGTGCTGAGGGATAAATTCCTTAAAATAAGCGCAAATCTTGAGCAGGGATACGGTATGCTGTTTGTCGTCTCAATACTGATTTTTTTCCTGCTTACACAGATACTTACCTATAACGCCTTTACCGACGAGCACGGCTACATAAGCTACACGCTTACGATAGACGCTTTTACGGCGGGCGCGGCGGTATACGCGCTTCTTTTCAGATTTATAGCCCATCTTAACGAGCGCTATCTGTATGAACAGATAAAAATGCAGAACGCGCTTCTCTGCGAGCGTCTTGACCTGTATGAGAGGTCTGAGCTTGAAGCGAAAAGGATGCGGCACGATTTCAGACACCATAATCTTATGGTGCTGGAGTATGCGAAAAACGGTGATATGGACGCGATTATAAAGTATCTGTCCGAATATGAGGAGGAGCAGGAAAAGAAAATTGAAACAGTCTTTTCCGCAAACCGTACAATAAATAATATAGTGTCCGCATATGCGAGCAGAGCCGCCGCGAGAGGGATTGATTTTGATGCAGATATAATCGCTTCCGCGCACAATTCCATAAAGGACACGGATATGGCGGTAATGCTTGCCAATGTGCTTGAAAACGCTGTAAACGGATGTATGCAGGCGGAAAAAGACAGAAGGATAAGGCTTAAAATCAGCGAAAAGGGGCTTAAGCTTATAATCGTATGTCAAAACACCTGCGCACCTGATCTGACAACAGACAATATAGAGCGCGGTATAGGCTTAACAAGCCTTTCGGCAACCGCGGAAAAATACGGCGGAGATGTGATATTATCCGCTGAGAACGGAATGTTCTCCTGCAATATCATTTTAAATGATTAACCAATCACAGCCAAAAAACGACCAATTATGCCAAGGGCCTCAGTCTGAGGCTCTTTTTTGATATAATTTAAGTATATTTTCACAAAAAACTGACAGTATCGGAGGTAAACTGAAAATGAAGAAAAGAATTATAAGTTTAATAACAGTTTTGGCAATGGTGGCAGCGCTGTTACCTGTATTTGAATTGACAGCAGCG
>JAFQYK010000191.1 GCA_017406485.1 Clostridia bacterium | reverse complement strand
CTGCTCACGAGCGAGCTTTTGTTCTGGATAGCGCTGATAGGTTTCCTGCTTTGGCTTATATCGCTTGTATTTTTTGTGATTATCTCGTGGCAGATAAAGAAATACCAGTTGCGGCATCAACGGAATAATGAGATCATCAATGAATCCATTGAAACATTTACAGGCTTTATTGATGCAAAAGACCAGTATACAAACGGCCATTCGAAGCGTGTCGCTGTATATACAAAACTTATTGCACAAGAAATGGGATTTGAAGGAGAGGGCGCTCTTTACCATCACGAAAGATATGACGGTAAAGGATACCCGGAGGGCAAAAAAGGTGAGGAAATACCGCTGATAGCAAGAATGACAAGTTCAGCTTTTTTCGATTGTTTTGCGGGGGAGTAACAAGAAAAAATAATATATAATGCCACATTCTGCTTGATGTTTGGTATCCGCTCAATATTCAGTGTACCAACAAGAGCCTAAATGCGCGGCAGATACAAAGACGGTCAGATAATTGCTTTTATATACTTGCCTTATGAGAATAAATGTGGTATAATACCATAGAAATATATGTAAAGGAGAGGAAAATGGGACTATTTGAAAATCTGAAGATACACTTTATAAAGAAAAGACTGAACGAGTCCATTGACGCCTCAAGCCTTCGCGAAATAGAGGTCGAGGGCGTAAAGGCGTACCGCGATATACCGTATCATAACAGAACGGGCAAGGAACTTTTGATGGATATTTTTGAGCCGGAGAATATTCCTGCCGACGCGGAGCTTCCGGTAATAGTTAATATCCACGGCGGAGCCCTTATTGAGGGTGATAAAAAATATTCGGCAGGCTTCTGCAAGCAGGTTGCAAAGCGGGGATTTCTTGTTTTCTCTCTCGAATACAGGCTTGTGCCGGATGTTAAGGTATACGAGCAGTTTGATGACGTATGCGCCGGAATGGATTGTGTCGGACGTAAGCTTGTTGACTTTAATGTCGATTTCAGAAAGATATTTGTAATGGGCGAAAGCGCCGGAGCATATCTTGCCACATATGTCGCAGCGATGAAAAAGTCGAAGGTTCTGCAGGAGGCGATAGGCTATGCGCCGCCGAAAATGACCTTTAAGGCAATGGGTCTTATGAGCGGTATGTTCTACACAACAAGAGATGATAAGCTGGGAAATTTTTTGGCTGACTCATTCTACGGAAATGATGAGCGCAGCAAAGCAATGGCGGAATATACAAACCCGGAGCATCCGGAGATAATCTATAATATCCCGCCTTGTTACCTTATAACCAGCAAGGCGGATATGATTGAACGCTACACGCTCGATTTTGCCGGGGAGCTTGGCAACAAGGGCGTTGAACATAAGCTGCGTCATATGGGCAGCGATCCCAAGCTCATACACGCGTTTCCGGTACTTCACCCGGACTGGAAGGAGAGCGAAAGGGTGATAGATGAGATGGTAGAGTGGTTTAACGAACATTCGCCAAAGGACTGATAATTTTTGTTCGCATAATAATTAGGAGGTATATTTATGAAATCAGATGTATACAGGCTTGAAAAGAATATGACCGATTTCCAAAGAATTCCGTCTGAGGCGGAGAGAGTTGCGTCATATAACAGCCTGGATGAAAGACAGTCGAGAAGGTTAAGGCTTTTATCTGAGGAGCTTATCGGTATGCTGCCGGAGCTTCTGGGGTTTGGACGCGGTGAATTCTGGATTGAAAACGAAGGTAAAAGGTTTGAGCTTCATGTCAGTGTGACGCCGGATAGCGTTCTGGATTTAGACAAAGACAGAATACTTTCCGTATCGAGTTCGGGCGAAAATGTGGCGACAAAGGGAATAATGAATAAAATCCGTGTTGCCGCGGAGATGATGCTTATGACCTATGGAGAAACCACAACCGAATACCAGTGTGATTTTTATGATATGGGAATGGTGACAGACTTGCATCATTATTCAAGCGCCTGGTCGCTCAATAGCTATAAGGAACAGGCATCGGGACAAAGCGAGGAATGGGATGAACTTGAGAAATCGATCATTGCAAACCTTGCCGATGATGTAATAGTAGGTGTCACCGGCAAAAAAGTTGAAATAGTGGTTGTAAAGAATTTTTAACAAGGAGAAAAGAAAATGAATATTGTAAAGGATTTAAACGGAACAACGCTCACGATAGCGCTTGAAGGCAGACTTGATACAACGACTGCTCCGGCAGCAAATAAGGAACTCGAAACCCTTGGTAATGTTGAAAACCTTATTTGGGATTTTGAAAAGCTTACGTACATTTCCTCTGCCGGTATACGTGTGCTTCTTATCGCGCAGAAGGCTATGAACCGTAAGGGTGGCAGTATGAAGGTTATAAATTCCAACGAGGATGTTAAGGAAGTATTTGATGTTACGGGCTGCTACGAAGTATTTACGATAGAATAAAAATGATGAAAAGACTACAACCGTACATAAGAGCAGTACCCTCGATACTGTTATTTAATTTGATAATAAGTGCCATTCTTTTTGGCACAACAACAGCGCTCAAAGCTCTGTTTAATCTGTTGATATGGTCAACGGGAAGAGTGGCGGTTTCAACAGGCGACATGGCGTTTCTGTTTACCACGCCGCAAGGCTGGCTTATTATATTGATTGGGCTTTTAACGCTTATGGTATATGTGACGCTCGAAATCAACACGATGGTTCTGTTCTCGCAGAATTTGCTTCACGGTGTAAAGCGTCCTATGCTGACGGCGATTAAGGAAGCTATACGCTCCTTCCATAAGATGCTAAAGCCGCGCGGATTGATTATGGTGCTGTATATAGCTCTTATCTTTCCGCTTATTGGCGTGTCATTGTCTATATCAATTACAAGTAACTTATATATACCGCATTTTATCCAGTCGGTAATAGACGACAATATTTTCTTCAGCACCGGATATACTCTGCTTATGATTGTCTTGTTTGTGGTATTTGTAATGCACATATTTGCACTTCACGGGCTTTTAAGCTCTGAAGTGGCGGACAAGGAAGCGATGAAGCTGTCAAGACGGATGGTCAGGAAAAACCTCGGCAGCTTTCTTTTGCAGAATTTGCTGTTTATGGTGGTATATTTTGCTATTGCCGCTCTTATTATAGCTCTGACGAGCTTTGTACCGTACATTGTTGTGTCCGGCCTGAGGGATGCGGGTTACATATCCGAGGAGATTCACAGGGGATTTGGTATATTATTTGCAGGAATTATCCTTATCGAAATGGGAGTGACTGTGTTGCTGTTTGCTCCGCTGTACATAATGAAGCTTACAATGCTTTTTGAGCAATACAGAACGGGAGAAGCAAAGACATATACGCTTAAGAG
>JAFQYK010000190.1 GCA_017406485.1 Clostridia bacterium | reverse complement strand
GTGCGTCTGTTTCAGGTAAGCCCTCTCTGCGGTAGATCGCATAAGCGAACATTCCGCGTGTTATATCCGTTTCCGGCTCGAAATAGTCCTCACTCATGCCCGACATTCTGCTATTATCAAACGCTTCTTTAATTGGATTATAGTACCAAGTAGTTTCGGGAACGTCCTTAAACCACCACTTATCCGAATTACCGTCTGACGGTTTTACCGTAGCCTGCGGCTCGGTTGTGGGCGCAGGTGTAACAGCAGGCTCTGCGCCTTCCTTCTTATAGGTTGCGTCTATCGTTACCTTACTTGCAGGCTGAACATAGCTATATGTTCCGTCGGCGTTCTTTGTAACCTCTATCGGATTACCGTCCTTATCGGTTATGGTAACAGTATCAACCTCATAACCGTCCTTTGGCGTAACAGTAAGCGTTACCTTTGTACCCTTTACAGCGTTATATGTTGATGCGTTAATTGTACCGTTTGTTGTTTTTGAAGTAGTTACCGCATAGGTTGAGCCGCTGCTTGAAGAACCACCGCCGCTGCTTCTTTTTTTAACAGTAAGTGTTATCTTCGCCGTTACAGGCTCGAAATTGTCCATATCGTCGGGAGTGAATATCACTTCATATTCCGTTGTATCGCTGTCTGCGACCTCCGGCTTGATAGTACCGTCAGCCCAAGCAAATGTGCCTGTAACCTCGGTATCGCCGAATACCGCTTTACCGCCGGTAAGCGTACTTGTTGACAATGCACTGCCTGTTCTTATCGTGCTTGCGGTCGGAAGCTCTGCGACAGTCGGGAGCATCTTTGTTATCTTCCATTCCTTTGACGCTGTGCCTGTGTAGTTGCCCTTACCGTTTATTTTAAGTGTGTATGTGCCATAATTTGTACCGCTTGCATCGCTGTCTGCGTCTATCTCGTAATCGTCGCCCGTAAGGACTGTATCACCGAGCTTCACTTCCGTTATTTTCGGTTCGATAACATCACCCGTATACACTATCGCATCCGCTTCAAACGAAATAACTGCGTCCGCGATGTCCTTCGGGTTTATAGTCAGCTTCGAGCCTGTGAAATCTATATCATAGTTATTGCCTGCCGTAAGCGTACCGGCTGTTATGCCGTACTCGCCCACGTCCTGACCATCTTCACGCGCAAGCGCGCCTGTGAGCTTATCTTCACCGATAAGTCCCTCTGCTGTATATGTCAATTCGGGATCGGTATCACCGAACGTCTTTGACTGCGCATTTGCCGTTACGGTGACAGCCGCCTTGTTGACGGTCACGGTCACGTCCCTGGTCGCCTGCTCGTAAGTAGCGGTTCCCGATGCTGTGACGGTGACGGTAGCCGTTCCAGCCTTTACAATGGTCAGTGCGCCAGAGGAAGCATCCACGGTTACGGCGTCGCCGCTCTTGACGGCGTAGCTGAGTGTGCCGTCGCCATCGGTCATTGCGCTGACGCTCTTGCCCGTATCGCCGTAGGTCACGGTCATGTTCTCAGCGGCGATTGTCTGCGTCTGTTTATTAGTAATCGTTACTGTAATGGGTGTCGCAGCAAGGGGATTGTAATTGTCGTCAGCTTCAACTGAAACGTTCACGGTCACCGTGCCGGTATTACTGCCGGCAGTAAGCACACTGTCACTCAGCGTGCATCCGTTAGCGTCGCCGCTAATGGAATAGTTCACCGCACCCGTCGCGCCATTCAGCGTGACATTGCCTGCCAGATCGACGTTGTTAACCAATTCGGCGGAGCTCCCGCTCTTCATGACAGACACGGTGGCTGCGATGATCGCGGGGTTATTCGCCTTGTTCACCGTCAGCGTCGCGGTAGTTTCCGCTCCGGCCGCATGGGTATCCGACTCGGCTGTGCTGACCTTGATGGTAAATATTCCGCACTTCGTGACGGTCAGCTTGCCCGTCTGTGCATCATAAGTGCCCTCGCCTGTACCGTTTTCGACGGCATAGGTAGCCGCGCCCGCGCCTTCGGGAATGGCGAACATGCCTTCCACCGGGATGGCAATGCCGTCGGCGGAATAAGTGACGTCCTTATCCGCAGCGGTAATTGTTACGGGGTTCAGGGTCGTCTTATCAAAAGTATAGGAGATGGTCAGAGTGCCGTCGTCGTTCTTCGCGGTGGTAGCCGACTGACCGTTTACAGTGGCTGTCACGATATCCGCAAAGGTATAGTTGTCCGCCGATGTCGCGGTCACCGCGGCAGTGTAAGCCTTTGCGTATTCGGCCTTGCCATCCTGCGGAGCCGCAGGATTCCAGGTGATTGCACCGGAATTGTTCAGGGTGACGCCTGTCGTGTCTGTCGTTGCTACAGTATCGAGGTCCTCGTTGGCCGTGGGCGCATCGATGCTCACCGCCACGCTGTTGATGGTCGCCTTGCCAATTGATGCGGTAACAACAGCCGGATCACTGGCATCATGCTTGTCATCCGCTTTTGCGCGATACCAGACGTAATAGGAATCCTTGGCTTCCTTCCCGTTGGGAACAGTATCGCCATAGCCGGTAGTCGGAGCAGTGTCTGCGTTCTCTCCAAGCGCATATTCCATAGCAGTATCTGCCACTCCGCTTGTGACCAGCGTCTGTTCTTGCCCGTTATATACGAGACCTTCTATGGGTTCAGGCGCGGTTGTAACCTTCGCCTTGATCTTTGTAACGGTCAGTTTGCCGTTCACATAGGTGATTGCATAGTTGGCTGTCACGTTCTTGTCAGATGCGCTGTTGATGACCGCCCCGCTCGGCACGATTGCGCCCTCATACTCACCCACAGCATCCGTGTTTTTACCTTCCGCAAGCGCAAGATTGACTGAGTGGAAAACCTGTTCGTTGGCAAACTCACCTGTAACGCTCACCTGATCAGTGCCCGTTGCAATAGAGCCGCCCGGCTCTACACTCTGGTCATTTGCCGTGACGGTGATGGCGCGTGCCGTGATGTTCGCCGTCACATTTGCTGGCTGACTGGATAGCGTATAGTTGCCCGCCGATTCGCCGGAGAGCGCATAGCCGGAGAAGGTTACCGTCCTGTCCGTACCGACATCGGCGCTATCAAACGTCGCCGTGCCATCCGAAGTGTCAACGCTCACGTCGTCGCTACCGACCTTGCCCTCAATGGTTCCCGTGACGGTGATGGTTGCCGCGGTCGTACCGTCGTACTCCTTGTTTTCTGCAGACAGCCCGGTGATAGTGACGGGTTTCGGTTCAATAGTATAGCTCACACTCGCGGTCGCGTCCTCCAGCGTGATGCTGGCGGTGTAGGTGCCCGCATTAACGGGAGCAGCGACAAGCGCGACCGTATCTTGCTTGTAAGCGATACTCGGTGTACCCAAAACGCTGGTATCGCCGGTGATTGTCGCCGCCTTCGCTTCGCCGTCGTAGGTAAGGCTTGCCGGGGCGTTGATCCTCAGCGCAACCTGTTTGTTAGGCAACGGGCAATTTCCGTCCAAATTGGCACAGGTCGCCGTGATGGTCGTACCATCTTCAGACTCAGCATATGTAAACCTATGATAGTGTGTCGAAGGATCATACGGAACAATCGTTTTACCGTCAATAGTAGAATTGTCCGATATCACACTGGATGCAAAGGTTACTGTTGAATCTGACTTGTCCACAAATGCTTTTTTCAGAGTCACAGTACCTTTGTAAGAAGATGAATAAATCTCATCAGAGGAAACACTTGTCCAGCTAAGGGAAATCGTCCCTGTACTGGTGCTACTTCTCGAACTACCAATACCAACATCTTTTGTACTGTACGCAATCGCATTAATAACACCGCCGGAGATAATGATTTCATTGCATTTTTTATTACGTCCACTACCGATTGCTGCCGAATCAGAGGCACCATATGCGGTTACATTTCCACCGGTTATTTCGATTTTGTTTGTTTCGGCATCCCTTCCTGAACCAATACCGGCACCCCATTCAGGTTTATATCCCTCACATATACTTCCTTTTGCTAAAACTGTTCCACCTGTTATTGTGATGATACCGCTTTCTCCGTCTAATCCACCGCCTATTCCGGCAGCACCATAGTTACCATATGTCTCTACATATCCGCCATTGATACGGATTACTCCTCCGTTTCCGTGCCGACCTCCGCCAATACCAGCTCCATACCAGTTACCACCATAAGATTTTATAGTTCCAGCATTGATGGTAATTGTCCCTCCACTACCACCTTTATATGCAGATACATCTCCGCCACCAATACCTGCGGAATTCTGGCCTCCATGTGCCTCGATATACCCTCCATATATATTGACTGAACCACAATTCATGGTTTCTTCGCTATTAGCTCCACCTATAGCTGCATAATTCGGCTTTTGTGTTGCATCAGCACATAGTTTTCCTTTATTCTCTCCAGTAGATTGTGCGAAGATGTTTAGTGAATTATTGCCATAAACAGTTATTCCGCTTTGAGCATTCAGTGTTGCGCCATCAGCAAGAATAAGATTTACATTTCCATCTACAACGATTCGATTGTTAATCGTTAAAGTACGATTAACCACATACCAACCGGTATTCCAGGTGGTATCGCTTTCACTGACATAAGTATTACTTGTACAGTTTGCATTGTTTCCGTTCGCATCCAAATACGGAATACTTACAGCAGTATCTTCCTTAAATGTTATTGTGACGGTAACATCTTTATCGGGCATGCTGAAAGAATATGTACCATCCTGATTAGCTGTAGGCTGAAGAGTATCGCTTCCTTCATAAGAATAGCTAATTGAATCCACCGCATATCCATTTGCAGGCTGAGGGGTTAGTACAATATTGGTGTTTTGCAAAGCTTTGGTCGGGAACACAACCAGAGAGCCCTTTGATGGTTCAGGATTATTCACATCTGTTCTGTGGACACCCGCTATGTCTTTCCACTGCGCATATGCAATTACAGATTCCTTCCATCGATAGATGGTTCCTGCCTGATAATAATCCGATCCAATTTTCCAGTTATCAAACTCCATTCCGTCAGGTGGCGTGAAAGAACATTCGGGCAAAACAAAGAACTTATCTGTTCTGCCACTCATTGTATCCATAGTCCCTGATCCACCGTTTGCATCAAACCTGACAGATCCCTGTATAATAACAGGTATGCTATCCTGTGATGCACTTATATCGATAGAATATTCACTACCACCAACCGTAACTTTCAACACGGCAGTTGATTCAAAACTATCCCCACCATAGTATGTGGTCAACATCCATTTACTATTCTGCTGCGATGCAGAGATGCAACTTCCATTGAAATCTACATTGTTGATTTCATCTGTCGTGGTCCCCAAAAGAGCATCCAATACATCTTTCAATTCAAAAGTGCTGCTCTCTCCGTTGGGTGTTGTCTTGCTAAATGTCTTACCGGAATACTTGAAAAAAGTAGTATATGTAGTCTTCTTCTTAAAGCTGACATTCACCGTCACATCTCCATCAGGCATAACAAAAGATGTTGTCGCCCAATAGAAAGGAACCGCATTTTCGCCACATTTCACGGAAAGGTCATATAATTCATATAGATTATCCGGGCTGATTGTCAAAGTAACAGTTTCCCCCTTGACTGCTGTTGTTTTATCTGCCGTTACCGTTCCATTAATGATTCCATCCGCAATCGTAATGGAGTAAGTCGTTTCAGATGCATAAGCCACCTTCATAAGCCCATCAATTGGAACTAACCCAAGTACCATCGAAACTGTCAGAACGAAGGTCATTATGCGTTTTATTATGTTCTTACTTATTCGTTTCATAATATTTTTCTCCAATCATTTTTATTTCTTTTTTTCACATCAAGACAGTTTGTTTTCTCCGAAGCACCCATCTCGTGAGCTTCGCTCACGAGATGATGAGGCATTCGCCGCATGAGAAGCGCTTCCTTCAGCTTCTCCAGTTCCTTCTCTGCGTCAAACCCGCTGTCCGGGATATACACAAGTCCGATGGCGTACCTCGTCACTGCAGCCAGCATCAGGTGCAGAGTCGTTGAGAACATCTCCTCCTCCGACTCATCCGTGCGGATCGTGTGATCCTGTTCCGCTCTGGCGTAAATCACATGGAATTCCGGTTTCAGCCCTTCGATGATGTCCCTGTACGGCTTCATCACCTCCGGGTCGATGTGCTCGGACTGTATGTAGATATTGAAAAACTGATTGAAGCGCAGCAGATCCCTGTGGTTCCGATACAGTTCGATGAAGGAATCCAGATAGAACTCAAAGATCTGCGCCGCAGTCATCCCTTCAAAATTATCACTCGGCCTGCGCCCATGGTTCTCTCTGATGGTCTGTCCCCAGATCCACGTGGCCACGGCGACCACAAGCTGTGGCTTTGTGTTGAAATAGCGATAAAGCGTCATCGTGCCATAGCCGCACGCTTTGGCAATCTCGATCATGGACACGGATTCAATGTTCTTCTTCGTGAACAGCTCATAGCTTTTCTCCAGAAAATCCTTACGCTTGATCGCCATCTGGGCCGCGTCTTTTTCCTTGTCCCGCATGAACATCCCCCCTGCAAATATACCTAAAACAGGCATGCAAAGCTCACATAATAAATACGGTAGACAGTCTACCACATATATACGGTAGATATTCTACTACATTAGCTATTGTTTGTCAATATTTCCCGCGCGGCTACACAAAAAAAGGCAGCCACATCACCATTTTTACAGTGATATGCTGCCCTGTGTTCCCGCTCACACTTCGACCTCCACGGTCACGCCAGCCTTGAATGCCACCTCGTAGCTGTCATCCTTCACGACCACCCAACTCCGCGCGTTATAACCTTTGCTTCAAGATGATAAATCGCCATATAGAATTACCCTCCTTTCTGTCTGCCGTGTAGACCGTTTTTGTATCTTTTTCTGAAAAAGATTATGGGCGTAGCCCATACTGCTAAAAGCTGTCTGGGACAGGTTTTAGCAGACAGCCGAACAGGTGAATGTAATTCGCCGTGCGTTGGTGACAATGCTTGCAATCGTGAATATGGTTGCGTTCGGCTGTACGGCAAATGAGCGACAGCGAATTTGACGCGCCCTCAGCAGTTTTGCTGCGCAAAACCAAGGCTTCGCCTTGCCCGCCCATCTTGGCGGGTGCCATCTCCGTAGGAGCGCCGTTCGCCGTAGGCGATACCACCGCCCTTTCGACGCAAGCGTCGATGGGGTGGTGAGTAAGTGCGCTGTTACACAGAAAAATAAGGACGCTCCGATTGCTCGGAACGCCCCTGATTTAATATTACTTAAAAACGCTGTGCAGATATTGCTCTAACATATCCAATGAAATGTCTTTGACCTGTGGCAATACCTTCTCCAAAATTGCACCTTCTTGAATTAGCCTGCGTGTGCGAGCCTTTCGCTCTTTATCTCGGTTGCGGTTTAGTGCCTGTTCAAGTCTGTGCTTTTCCTGTTCAAGTTTTTTCAAATTCTCTGTCATAATTAGTCCTTCTTTCTGTTAAAAATTTGATGTGTGACAGTAAATGAGCATAAAAATAACAGTGACCGCCATTTCGTATGGAATGTAGCAGTCACCGTTATTGTTTTTACTGTCAATATTTAGTTTTGTGGTAGTAAATTCATTTGAATTTACTGCTATTATGGACGGATTGCGAACACAGGAGGTTGAATTTTACTTTAAATTCATCGGTAAATTTGATGGTCCAATTCCCGAACCTACACCTGAAGAATTGGCGGAAATGGCGGAGAAAGAGAGAATACGGCTTAGGGACAGAGAATACAGAAGAAGATATAGGGAGCGTAAAAAGGCAAAGGAGCTTGCGAAACGGCAAGCAGAGGAATATGCATAATAGCAGTAAATTCAAAT
>JAFQYK010000189.1 GCA_017406485.1 Clostridia bacterium | reverse complement strand
CCATATTCATTTTATTATAATATGACCGTTTATAACACAATATATAAGACGGAAAACTTGACAAATAGACGAAAGGTGGTATAATATTATTAAATAAATAAGCTGCACTAAACAAAAGAAGGGAGAGATTTAAAAATGGCTGAAACAAGAGTTTTCAAACTATTAAACGGTGTTACGGTTGAAATGCTCGGTGAAGCGGTAGAGTGTTTCCTGCGTGACCAAAAGGGTATGATAACGCAGGCAGGACAGACAACAGAGGGCTATTTGGTTCAGGGAAAACAAGAAGCTGATATATGGAAAAAGTTTTCGGGAACAGATCAAGCAATTACTGTTCAGATGTTTAAGGCAGGAGATATTTTAAATGTTACCTGTGGTTTTGGCAAATGGTCTGATAAGATAGGAGCCGGATTTGTAGGTACATTTGTAGCGTTTGCCCCTCTTGCGATTACTGCGGCAATAGGAGCATACAGACAGAAAAAGCTGCCGAGTGAAATTTTTGACTATATGGAGAAATTTATATTGAGCGGCGGACAAAGCGCTTCTGTCGGACTGTCGGGAGGAAAAATGATTTCTGATAATGAGGTTGTATGTCCAAATTGTAAAACATCAAATCCAAAAGGGCAAAAATTTTGCAATAACTGCGGTTCAAAACTAATGAAGCAATGCCCTAACTGCGGAGCGAATATTGCAGACGGTATAAAGTTCTGCCCAGAATGTGGTGCGTCAACATTTGTCGAGCATAATTGCCCCAACTGCGGTACGGAATATAAGGAAGGACAGAAATTTTGCCTTGAATGCGGACAATCATTATTACAATTAGAAGGAGAGTAATTATTATGAAAAAGCTACTATCAATTATTTTAGTCTGTGTATTAACACTAAGCGCTATGGTTATTCCTGCATCGGCGGACGAGATATATTATCCCTGCTATGTGGGAACGTGGACAAATACCGATTCGGGCAATCCCATAAAATTAGAAATTTACTCTGTGAGTGGGAACAGCATGGATTTTTACTTCCAGTATGGACAATTTGCCGTAAATATTTATAATGCCTCAGTAAGCGGAACAAAGGTTTATGGTAAATATCATGAAGTATGGGATGACGGTGTAAATTGGGATAATTATGTTATTGATGGAACAATAACTCTTGACCTTGGCGATAGTTGCATATGGCTTTATTGGCATCCGTATGAAAACGGCCGTGACGGTGGGGTAAGGAGCTATCAAATGACGAATGGCGGCTTTCAATATAAAACCGTTAAATCAGATACAATAAAAATCGTTGTAAATGGACAGCAGTTGACGCCTGAGCAGGAGCCAATTATAGTCAACAACAGAGTAATGGTGCCGATAAGAGCAATAAGCGAGAGCTTGGGCGCTGATGTGAGCTGGGAGGATGTAAGAAAAATAGGCAGAGTTGTTGGTATAACAAAGGGTAGCCGGTATATTGGATTTTGTGTTGATGATACCGGATATAAGATAGAGTATAGTCCGAATTATATGATGATACGAAACGGTGACAGCGAGGGAGAATTTACTGCATTGGACGCACCTGTTATGATATACAACGACTACACCCTCGTTCCTGTCCGTGCGGTATCGGAAGCGTTTGACGCAAACGTATCGTGGGACGGTGACACAAAAACGGTTAATATATCCGAATAAATTTAAAACGGTTCCTTGCGGAACCGTTTTTTTTAGTATATAACCTTCACTTCAAATTCGCTTTTAAAATCCTTTGCAATCCCATCGGTGACGTACACCTTATCATCATCGGTCATAAGCACCATATCGAAATCTTTACCGCCGCGCCAAAGCTCGGCGGCTTTTTCGAGACCCATAACATACACGGCGGTGGAAAGACCGTCGGCGCGGGTGGAGTCGGGAGTTATGATTGTGACCGACTTTAAGCCGCTGTGTGCGCTTGTGCCTGTTTTGGGGTCTATGATGTGGTGGTACACTGTGCCGTCCCTTTCAAAGAACCGCTGGTAGCCGCCGGACGTTATGACCGCCGTATCAGATGCGGAAAGCGTTCCGATAAAGCCGTCGCCGCAGGGGTGCTGTATGGCAATTTTCCAAGGCGTTCCGTCGGGCTTTGTGCCGAGACACTGCACGTTACCGCCGAGAGAAATTATGGCGGATTTAACACCGCTTTCCTTGAAAATATCAATCATCCTGCCGGACAGATAACCCTTTGCAATACCGCCCAAATCAAGCTGCGCACCGCCGTT
>JAFQYK010000188.1 GCA_017406485.1 Clostridia bacterium | reverse complement strand
TATCGCTAACAGACCACTATCTAAAAGTACATACTGAAATATGAATTGAACCGCCGTGTACCGAACGGTACGCACGGTGGTGTGAGAGGGGCGAAGCTCATTAAGAGTTAGCCTCTACTCGATTGTATTCTTTAGTTTTTGTGTTTAAATTTCAGTCTTTCCTTATATCGTTCACGCTGCTCAAATCTCATATGCTCTTCGGTTTTGCGGTGCCGCTTTGCGTGATGGACGTTGCCTGCAATGGATGTGTTTGACACTGTGTTTCTCAATGGCTGCCTTAATGCGTTCTTGTTCCTTAGTATAAGCAACGCTGCGGCTGCCGCGAGAAGTAAAATCACGCCTGTGATAACAGCTACAACAATGCCTGAGCCGGAATTTTCGGTGTTTCCGTTGTCACGTCCGCCGCCTTTTAACGTGTCTGGCGTGGCTGAGGGCATAGGACCGGGCATTTCCACAGGACCTACAAGCGCGGGACGCTTGGTCGGGCGCGGTGTTGCGGAGGGTCTTGTTGAAGCGTCCGGCGACGTTGACGGCAGCGGTGCGGCCGTCCTTGTCGGACGCATTGTGTTGGAAGGCGCGTTGGTCGCTCTCGGAGTTGATGCCGGTCGCGGTGTTACGCGCGCTGTCGTGTTTGTGTTTGATTTTGACGTTGAACCGGAGCTTGTACCGGTGTTGGATTTCGGTGCGGCTGTTGCCGCAGGTGCCGTAGTGGGCGAGGAGGTGGTCACCTTATCGCCGGACTTGGCGCGGAATACGCCGCTTTTGCCCTGCTTTTTTGCAAGGTGGCTTACCAAAGCGCAAAGCGCGTAAGAGGTTGCCTCACCGTCCGACTTCTTTTCCTCATATGAGAAGCCGCCGTCATTGTTCTTATACGACATAAGACCGTCAAACGCGCTGCCGTTGCGCGCGGTAAAGTTCGCGTCCTTTTCGCTGTCGATACCGACGCTGTCAAGTGCGATATTGACCATAGCCGTAGCGTCAAGATTGCCCCAGTCGCCGTCCTTCATTTGCGTTTCGGAAAGATATGCAAGCGCGCTGTTTACAGCGTCATATGGTGAAAGATCAATCGTCCACCCTGTCTGGTTTTGGTTAATTGTATACGCGCCGCTTGTGCTGATATAAGGCGCAAGCGCGGTAACAGCCGCCGCGGTGGTGTAAATGTCACCGCCGAAACTTCCGTCCGTATCCTGACCGGAGAGAAGGGCCGCTATAATCTTATCCCTGTTCATAATTGACCAGTCCGGCGTTTCAACATTGGCCGCGTCAAGCGAGATAAGCGCCCACGCATAGTCGTTTAAACCGTCCTTGCCGAGTGGCGCGGTTGCGTCGCGGTAAAACGTGCTGTCTGCCACCAAATCGCGTCCGCCGACGTTCTGAGCGTCACCGCCAGAGGCCATAACAGCAAGCGCGGTACGCTGCATATCAGCCGCGTTGTGTTCAGCGCCGTAGCCTGCCGCAACGCCGTCAAGGCCTTGCAGATAGGAAGCGTAATCGTAGCTTTGACCAAGTCTTGAAAGCGCCGTAATATATAAATTGGAATTGTTTGTACCAATACTGTAAAACGGGTTATCATATTCGTTTTTCCAGTTGACAGCGGCCGTAACGGCTTTCTTTATATCGCTGTCGGAGTATTCAGCGTTTATGTTTATGTTTATAAGCGGAACCACCAGGGCTGCCGCGCATATAAACGCTGCAATTTTTTTCTTCATCGTCAAAATCCTTTCCTATAGAATAACATACATAATCATTATAACATTATATCATAAAAAATTCAACCGTTTTTGTCAATAAATCGCAGACATATCAAATTTTTTTCGGAATAGTATAGACAAGGGGGTGGGATAATGAGACTTACCGTCAGTCCTGAGGAAAAGAAAAATACTGTTATTTATATATTACTTCTTATCGCGCTTGCGGCAGGTACGGCATTGGGAAGCGTTTACCTGTCGGGAAGCTAGGGCAGCGCGGGCGATGGAATAAAGGAGTATCTCGGCGCGGCGTTTAAAAATGCCGGAGATAACAGGGCTTCATATGCCGCGCTGCTGCTGCCGCAGCTTATTACAGTGGGAATTATATTTGTTATGGGCTTTTTCCGCCTTGGTTTTCTTGTGACCGGCGCGGTTGTGGTAAGAAAGGGATTTGTTGCAGGTTTCACGGCTGCGTCTTTTGTGCGCGCGTATGGTATACGCGGAATATGGGGACTTTTGGCCGCTTCGCCTATGACCGTTATAACAATGCCGCTTATTGTTGCATATTCCGCCGTAAGCGTCATATATTCTGTAAACAAAAATAAATTTCAAAAAAAATTTATTTTTTCTTATATTTTTTTCACGATTTTTGTAATTTCAATATTTTGTGCTGTTTATGCCGCCGAGGGTGTGCTTGCCACAACATTTATGAAGTGGTTTTTGCCATAAATCTAATAAAAATAGAAATAAATGGAATAAAAGGCGTTTTTCGGGAGAAGCTAAGGAAAATTAGGGGTTTACAAAACTCTGAAAAGGTGGTACAATAACACCACTGAAATAAAACTGTAATATAAATGAAACAAAAGTAACAGAACGGTAAACGGGAGGAAAACAGAGGATGAACACATACATAGAGGATTACACGAGCTTTATGACGGACGTCCGCCACAAGTCAGCGAATACGGTTGAATCGTACAAGCGCGATATAACGCAGTATATGGCGTTTCTTACCGAAACAGGCGTTCCTGACGCGTCCGCGGCGACAAAGACGACAATTCTTTCATATATGCTGTACCTGCAGAAGAAAGGAAAGGCAAGCTCGACGATTTCAAGAACGCTTGCTTCGCTGCGTTCTTTCTATCTATATATGCAGCGCAGCGGTGCGGTAAGTGTAAATCCGACGTCAAACCTCGAAGCGCCTCACGTTGAAAAGAAAATGCCGCAGATACTCACCGGCAGCGAGGTGGAAAGACTTTTGGAGCAGCCGTCCGTATCGGATAACAAGGGCATACGCGACAAGGCTATGCTGGAGCTTCTCTACGCAACCGGAATACGCGTGAGTGAGCTTATAAGCCTTGACAAAGCCGACGTAAACATTTCTATGAGTTTTATACGCTGCCGCGGTGGTAAGAAGGAGCGCATTATCCCGATGGGCGCCACGGCAAAGGAAGCCCTTACGCTCTATCTGAAGAATGCAAGACCTTATATGATAAGAGAGGAAAATGAGGAAGCGCTGTTTGTGAATATGAGCGGACAGAGACTTTCACGTCAGGGCTTTTGGAAGCTTATTAAGCACTACAGAAGCGAAGCCGGTATACAAGCTGAAATAACACCGCACACGCTGCGTCATTCTTTCGCCGCGCATCTTTTGGAAAACGGCGCGGATTTGCGCTCGATACAGGAAATGATGGGACACGCAGATATTTCATCGACACAGCTTTATTCAAGAGTTGTAAACAGCAAAATAAAGGACGTTTACGCAAAGGCGCATCCGAGAGCGTAGACGGCAATAATAAATGCATCAAGATTTGTTCTTGGTGTATTTTTTTGTTTACAATCGTAAAAATATGTGGTATAATAATCTTACCGAGAAATCGGCAATTACCACATATCTTTTCTTTAATAAGTTTATACTACGTAAAGTGAGCATTGATAAAAATGCTGGCTTTTATTTGTCGTACTTTACGTAGTTATTAAAGAGTATGAGATGTGTGGTAGCATTTGAAATATAAGCCACGTTTTTTATGCGTGGTATTGATTTCAACACCACGCATTTTTTATTGGGAGGAAAAACATATGAGTAAAAGAATTTTAAGCGCAGTCACGGCGGTGATAATGATATTACTGCTCTTGCCGAATTATTCCCTGGCAAATACCGATAAGGTCAATACGAGGATTACGTCACACATAAAATATACATCGGACGAACCGCGGAAAATCACCTCGCGTGCTGAATTGGAGCAATACATACAGGTGGACGCGTACTACGAGGACTGGCTTGACAGAACTTATCCGGAAACGTTTTTTAAGGATAAATTTTTATATATAAGGTATATTGAACGCGCCAACGATATGGCAAGCTATGAGGTTACAAGTGTTAATGAAACAGCTTCCGATGTGGAGATAGAGGTCAGACGAACAGCGAAAGGTAACGGTGATATGTATAACGGTTGGTGCCTGCTTGCTGAAGCGGATAATAGCCTTTTGGATAAGGATTTTGATGTCAGCTTTAAGCAGTGCTTATATAGTATAGATTATTTTGACGGCAAGCCGCAGAGCGCAGATGAACAGAATTACACAATTATTAACACGCTTGACGAGCTGCGAAATTCCTGGAGCAGCGAAGAAGTTTTAGATAAGTATGCCCAAACTGACTTTACCAAAAAATCACTTATCATAGTTTCGTGGGACGAACCACAGCAGGTACGCGCCACTGCTGTATCTAACGTAACGCTTTCCGACAGCGGCAGCAAGATAACGCTTTCGCGTTGCTTCCCGGACGGCGAGGTCTTTCCTGACGTTATATCCGCATACAGCGCGGTAATATGTGTTCCGAAGCTGTTTGTAAAAAATGAACCGTCGGTCGTGTTTAAGCAATATGATGAGCAAAACGCAAATGACATTTCCGTAAAATCCATAGAC
>JAFQYK010000187.1 GCA_017406485.1 Clostridia bacterium | reverse complement strand
TCTTCAGCGACATAGCAAGAGCCATCGGTTAATTTTCTGTCAGCGTCACACTGATCAACGTTGTTAGCCGCCATAAAGCCGTTTACAAATATATCGCCGCGTTTCGGTTCGCCCTTTTTGAAGCCTATATCATAATATCCGTTCGGCAAGGTTACGTCAAGCGTCTTACCCTCGGCAACATCGCCTATATCGGTTATTTTATATACAGGGAAAACAATATACCCTACTCCCGCCGCGTGGTTTAGCTCAAATCCCTCCATTGTCGTATCCGCCTCGGTAAGCTTTGTTATTTCGCCGCCGCCCGCGGTAAGATATGCCTTCTTTGTGCCGTTTGTGACAGGTATTTTATCACCCTTTTTGACTGTGTCATTTCTTACATATGTGAGTTTTCCGTCTGCGTCATAATACGCCGTTACCGCGCAGCCGTCACTGTTTACCGTCATAGCGGGAATTTGTTTCTTTTCCGCCTTTTCCTCAGTGCCGTCGAAGTAGAATACCGAATATTCATCACATTCGGTTATGTCTGCCGTTGTGTATGATGTGTTGCTATCCGTTATGCCGACTATACAAAAATCACCCGCCGTGCATTCAGCCGTAATTATATTGTCAACGCCGGTGTACGCGTTTGCGGTAATAGTCGCTGTTCCCTCGCCTACGGCTGTCATAATGCCGTTTTGGTCGATTTTTATAATGCTTTCGTCCGATGATTTAAAGTCTTTAAGCTCAATCTTCCGAGTGTTAAGCGCGTTACCGTACTCGTCCTTTGCATCACGCAGCCTGAATATTACAGGAAGGTGCTTTGTGACTATTTTTTCGTAAACGTTATATTCGGAAATCTTTGCCGGTGATATTTTTACGGTCTTGCTTGCTTTTGCTCCGTTATACTCGGCATTCAAAACAACCTCGCCGCTTGCACCCTTATTGACAAACAGCCTATAATTTAATGGCTGCGGCTCTTTTGTTAAAAATGCGTCAACGTCATTAGTAATTTTCAGATTGACTTCCTCGTTGGGAAGCGAATATTCCGGCTTTATCGTATAAATATAACTATTTATAGACGATACATTGTCGGGGCCGTCGATTGTGATTTTATTTTTGTCGGGATATGAAATGCCTATATATTCGATATTTACATTGTGTCCGAGCAGGGATTTTATGCTTTCAAAATCTGTGTAGGGCTTATCTATGACCGTATATTCCCCGTTCTGTTCAAGAAAGGCTTTGTCATTTATGTTGTCAAAATAGAGCGCAAACTCCATATTGTCCTTGGTCGTCACCTGCTGCCCGTCAATATAGATTGCCTTTCCGTCATACGTCATTTCCGATATGGTCACGCTGTCCATATCGACATCAATATAACCGCCCTCCTTGAAGGTCACTCTGCCGAAAAGTTTAATTATACCGGGGTTGTTTATTCCTTCACCGAAGTAATATCTGTCCTCTAAATCAATTGTGCCGTCCGCGTTGCCGAAGTCGGATTCGTAGTATGCCGCGTCCACTGTGCAATCAAGCGGAATTGATATGTCTATGTCATTGTCAGCAACAGTTTGCGTCATTTCCTTTGTTTCGTAGCCGTCCTTGTAGGCGGTTATTTTAAGCTCCTCGCCCTTTTCGTATGACGGCAAGCTGATTTTGCCGTTTTCATCGGCGCAGAATTTTATACCGTTTACGTTGAGGTTTGCGTATTGGGTTGAAGCGATATTTACAGAGTGAAGCGGTGTAGTGTCGCCCTCGGTTATCTCTATTTTGCTTATCGCCACCGCGCCCCACTTGTCGGCACAAAACACAATTTCGCTTGTGTCCTCGCCCGTCACAACGCTTTCGGTGCGCCATGTGTCAAAGTTGTCGCCGTTTATGGATATGTATCGGTCGGCAATCTTTAAATACGCATACGGGTCGTTGGTGTTACGAAGCGTTGAGCCGTTGTTTGTGACCGTAGGCTTTGCAAACGTAAGCGTTACCTTGCTGCCTTTCTTTATTTCGGGAATTTGGAGCGTTATAACCGCGCCGTCATTCGCGTTGGCTGTTGCCATATACAAATATGAGCCGGTCGCCTTGAACTTGTCGTTTGCAGGGAACGTGCCGACCTCGTTGTTGTGCTTTAAGTCGGTAATACCCACATATTTGCGGTTCATATTGCCCGATGTTGTAACGGTTATATCCTTTGTAAGCTCCACGTTCGTTATATCATTTGGCGAACCGTCGGTTATTACCTTATTACCTTTGAAGGTGTAGGCTGTACCGGCTGCATATGATGCAGCTGATATGAGCAGCACGAGCAGCATTACCGTAATTGCTGTTAGTTTTTTCATTTTTACACTTCTCCCCTCGTTTTGTGAATAGCATTATTATATCATAATTCACAAGCCGCAGCGTGGCGCAGTGAGTATGATTCAATGTTCTTGCAGATGTCCAAGTCATTGACTTGGTAACAGCTACAAGGTTATTATAACAGATTGCATATGATATTTCAATCTTAATTTGACAACGTGGCGCGTGTGTGTTAAAATACCGTTGTACGTACTTGTAGCTCAGTTGGATAGAGCGCAGGACTCCGACTCCTGAGGCCGCTGGTTCGACTCCAGTCAGGTACACCATCTGCTAAGAACCGCTTTGCGGTTCTTTTTTCATTCCTCCTCCATTTCCGCGGCGAGCTTCTGCAGGCACCTCTTTTCAATACGGCTTACATAACTGCGGCTTATGCCGAGAATTTTAGCCACCTCGCGCTGGGTTTTACGCGGTCTGCCATCAAGACCGTATCGCCACGTCAGTATATTCATTTCATTCATATTCAGCGTCTTTTTCATTGCGCGGCGAAGTTTCTCCGCCTCTATTTTTTCAAAAATAATATCCGAAACGTCCGTGTCCTCATTTGTCAGTATGTCGGAAAAAGTCATATTGTTACCTTCCCTGTCAACACCTATACTCTCGTCGATAGATACCTCGTTGCGGAGTTTTTTCGCGCTTCTTAAATACATCAGCACTTCGTTTTCTATGCAGCGCGATATGTATGTTGAGAGCTTGCTGCTTTTGTCCGGACGGAAGGTGTTTATTCCTTTTATAAGACCGATTGTGCCTATTGAAATTAAATCCTCCATTGTTTTTTCATCGGCGTACTTTTTAGCTATATGCGCTACAAGACGCAAATTCCGTTCTATCAGTATATTTTTCGCAGCCTCGCTGCCGTTCGCATATTCAGCGAGATATTTCTTTTCCTCCTCCTTTGTGAGCGGCTTCGGGAACGCCGCGCTGCCGCTCACATATCCGGCAAGAACAAGTACCGTCTGTATCCATTCAAAAAACATTCCGAGTATCATAATCAACCATCCTTTCACTTCGTCCAAGGACTTGCGAGCTTTGTACATCAAAGCCGCACAAATGCGAAAGAAGTTCGTTCTTTCGCACTGCCCACACCTCCTTTAAAATATACTATGACGGGTACAAACTTTGTTTTAACCTCTGCCGTGTCCATATTTAAGGAATATTTAAACAATTTTGGGGGGAAAATATTTCATATGCGTATTTTGTCTTTTTATTGTAATGAACATATAAAGTCACTGATATTGATTTGAAATCGTCAAAACTATATAATTATAGTGTGTATAGGAATAGATTATAAAATGGAGGGCAGAGATATATGTTATGTAAAGAATGTGGTTCACAAATTCCGGACGATGCAACAGAGTGCGAATTTTGCGGGGCAAAGGTGGACGCTACCGCTTCGGATGGTGAAACCAAGATTATAAACTCCGATGAACTTGCAGCGGCGGCGTCAGCAGCCGGCGCTGCAGCTTCGGAGACTACGGACGCTCTAAGCGAAGAAAAAAGTGACGAGGTCTTTGATGAAAACGAGAAGAAACGTCGTGAGCAGATGGAAAAGATGATGGAGGACAAGAAAAAGCAGTTGTCTGAAATCGAGCAAAGACGCAGTGAAAAGAGAAAGCGTCAAAGGAGAAAGAAGATAGCGATTATCGCGCTTATTTGTCTGCTCGCCGCAGGTGCGGCAGGCGCGGGCGCTTATTATATTATGAACGGTATAAACGCGCCGAAAACAGCGCAGACACTTCCGGCCGCATCACCGTCCGCTTCGCCTATGGCCTCGCCTACGGTTGATCCGTCGGCTTCACCTCTCGCTTCACCTTTGGCATCACCCGCGGCGGCAGCTTCACCGGCACCTGGCACATCAGCCGCTCCTCAGGCTTCATCCAAGCCGGGCGGCACGACTCAGGCAAACGCCGGTCAGTCCTGGTCGGCAACAGGCGCTGCTACGGCAAAAAGCGGCAACGGTACCGCTTCGGGAAGCTCGTCGGGCAACAGTACATCAGGAAACGGCTCATCGGCATCCAAATCCACATCAGGCGGATCGTCCTCATCCGCTTCCGGCAGCAGTCAGGCTTCACGCAGCTCGTCAGGCGGCAGCGGTTCTTCGCAGGGCGCGGCTTCAAACAGCGGCATTGTGTCAAATAAGATTTCCGCAAAGCTGATTACCGGCGGCGAGGTACTTAAAAACAACGCAACCGGCAAGTATCTTATGACGTTTACAATGGGTAATACAAAATATTATGCAAACGTTTCAGAGGGCAGCACAACCGATATGATTAAGAATAAGCCGTTTACCATTGACGCTGACGCAACCTCGGAAACGTATGAGGGCAACACTATTTACGAGATTTCCAGCATGACGAATTATTCCGGCGATTATATACTGGCAAATTCCGGTACAAAGCTCCTTACGGAAGGCGATATAAAGGGACTTTCAAAATACGACCTTGCCCTGGCGCGTAACGAAATTTACGCCCGTCACGGACGCAAGTTCCAGACGCCGGAATACAGCTCGTATTTTGCCGGCAAGTCGTGGTACAAGATAAATCCGAACTATAATTATTCCGACGATAACAGCAACCTGAACGAAATCGAGCTTGCAAATATAAATCTTATATTGAAGGCCGAAAACAGATAAACAAAAGCATCAAAAAGGGGCTGTTGCGTTAAATAGTCCCAAAAGAAAATGACTCAATACCAAAAAAGGTATTGGGTCATTTCTGCTTTCGTGGTATAATTAATTTGCAACAAAATACTCTAAGAAAGCGAGTTGATTGTATCATGTTTTCAGC
>JAFQYK010000186.1 GCA_017406485.1 Clostridia bacterium | reverse complement strand
ATTCGGCATGACAACACCTGTTATGATACTTTGGGTAGTGCCGGGATATATAGGAATGGAGTCGAGCGCGGATGTAACCGTTTATATAGGTAAGAGTAAAGACCCGAACAAGTCTCTTGAGCAGTACAAAAACAATGACGGTATAGTCCTTGAGAAAACGGAATGGAATACCGATATTTACGGACATGTCAACGGCAGCGGTATATTTGGCGTTGGTATAGATAATGCGCTCGGTATTAAAACAAAGCTTGGTGCTGAGATAGAGCTTGCCTACAGTGCGAAGATGCCGAAATGGTATCCGCGTGTTGCAAAAACTGGCTTTGGCGCAGGTGCTGACCTTGTCGCAAGCGGTACGCTTGAGGTTATTGGTATGAAAATACCTCTCGCTTCCTTCTCATACCCGCTTCCGTTTGTCAGCGGTTTCCTGAAATATTTCAGAGATGTCAGAATAGGAAACCGTACAATAACCTATGTACAAAAGGGTATAGATGATATAATAAGAGAAGGCAAGGAGTCGCAATATAAGACTGCAATAGACGAATGCCGCAGACGGATAAGTTCTCTTGAGTTAATGATCGACAATCAGGAGGTAGTCATAAGAGGAGCTATCAATTCGCTGCGTGAATACGCATATAAAAACGGTATAATAGGCTGGTACAGATATTATGCATCACAGTGCACAAGACTTGGCGGACTGCTTTCGCTCGGTGAGCTTACCGCGGCCGATATGAACGAGGATGCCGTAAATGACGAGGGCTTCTATGTTGAGCCGGCTCATAACTCAAAGTGGGTGGCAAACGATAATGACGCTGAGCTTGAAAGCGCGTTCAAGCCTGTTTCATCACACACGATTATGAAGGACGCAGTTTCACAGCCTCATTCCAAGATAATAAACATCGGTAACGGCAGAATGCTTGTTGTGTTCCTTATGAACGATCCGGATAATACGGAAGATCCGGCTCAGATGCTGGCATACTCGGTTTATGATACTAAAAAGGACGAGTGGACAACACCTGAGTTTATAAGCAAAGACGGTACGACAGACTCTATCCCCGACCTTTGCATAGGCGGAGAGAGTAACGACAAGGTGTATATCACATGGTCATCACTGGGCGATACGACTAATATTGAAGACCCGGCTGATTACCTTTCAACCTCCGATATTTATTTTGCAACATTTGATATGGCTACGGCTAAGATAGACGATGGAAGCATTGTGCGCCTGACAAACGACAATGTTTACGACAATAACCCGAAGGTTGTATTTGACAGCTTCTCAGGCGATATAATGGTAACATATACAAAAACTCAGCAGGATAAGACAGAGCAGTTTGATAACAACACCGAGAAGCTTACAAACCTTATCTCGCCGTACAACAACTACAACACTATAGCATATATGTTGTATGACGGTGAACAGCATAAGTGGCTTACCGACAGCTATTTTGATACAGAAATCGCTTCGGCAAAGACGCAGGAGGAATTTGTTGAGAAATGGCAGGGACAGCGTTTCTTTGACGCGACGATACAGAGCGCGGACGGAACAAAGACCGATCCGGCAGTATATGACCTTACCACAGGTATTTCGGGCGATGACGGAAATATGATACTTGCATATACCGCAAGCACCGGCGCAGACCCGACTAAGCCGGAGGACAGAGATGTATATGTCAAGGTTTATGATTTTACTCAGCACATATTCAGCGAGCCGGTAAGAATTACAAATGACAACGTTGCACAGTCAATGCCTAAAATTGTCACGACCGGGATTGATACTTACCTGTTCTGGTATGAAAACAATAAGGATATGATGTATGTAAATTTGACAGAAATGTTTGAATTTACAAATATTGATGAGAACGGCAAGTTCGTTGCCGGTGATTTTGAGATAGACGGTAAGGATGGAAAATATGCCGGCAATATTATAGACGGTAAATTCTCAGATGACTATACACCCGCCATTGCGCGTGTATCTATGGAGTCTGTAACAAACGATGATTCCTTTGGCGCGATGACATCATATGATATTTACACCGAAATGGTAGGCGAACCGGGTGATATGTACGAGAATATGTACATTGTATGGTCAAAGACTGTTCCTTATTATGAGGAGAATGAGGAAGGTGAAGAAAGAGAAGCCAGCGCGCTTGAACTGTTTGCAACGGCGAGAATTGTTGAAAAGACCGGTGATGCGGAGATTGCTGACGCAGAAGCGTCAAATAAGGAAAGCGCAAACGCAACCTGGTCACAGCCATATCGCTTAACAAGCAATTATATGATGAACGACGGCGCGGCTGCTGCGGTTGATGATGACGGCAACTTAGTTCTTGTACATAATCAATACACAATGACATACCGCGGCGACGATCAGGAGTTTATGTCAAATCCCGATAACGTCCGTGTAATAACGAGGAAAAACGAGGACGGCGAGGAGCAGCAGTTCCTTGAGGGCGACCTTTATGAAACGTCCCCCGTTGATCTTGTCATAACAAAATGCGAGCCGTGCGGTTCGCTGGATGTGGATAACTTCAGCTTTTCAGACGATTACCCGATGGGCGGCGAGGAAATTACGGTTACGGCAGCCGTCGAAAACGCGGGCTTAAAGACCGCATACGGCGCTGAAATTGAGTTCTACGAGTATAAGGATGGAAAACGCGGCAAACTTGTAAAGAAGGTTACGACAGACAAAGAAGTTGGCGTAAACGAAGCATACAAGACAACATTCACTTGGACAATGCCTGAAAATACCGAAGATATTGAAGGTCTCGGACTTGTTGCCGTAATGAAGGAGAAGAACCCTGATACATCGGGTTACTATGACGCAACAGAGGCTTATTCCGATCCATTCAAGCTGCAGAGTGTACTTGAGACAGGTCTTGAATATGTCGAGCAGGAGGGTGACCATTTTGAGATTGCCTACAGAGTATATAACAGCGGTAATAAAGAAGTTGAAGAGGGTACTAAGTTAAATCTTAATCTTTCTGCGCTCTATGGAGACGCGAAGGAGGTTTACGGAGTTGATGATACCACACTTAAAACGATTGATGTAGCCGGTATTAAGCCAAGAACAGATTTTGTTAAGGGTGACGAGCTGGAAATTCCGAAATCGGTATTTGAGTATTGCGGCTATGACGCAATATATCCGGAAATCTATAACGCAGAAGGTGAGCGTGTAGCAGTAGGCGAGGATACATTCGCAGTATTTAATGAGCCGATGAACTTTACCGTAAACGGCGGTAAGGACATAACGCTTAATGTTGGTGATACAATAACTCCGGAAGTAAGCTACTCGTCAATCGACTCGGACGGCAAGGATATAAATGTTGTTTATACTATTGACGATACAAGCGTTGCAACCGTTAAGGACGGCGTTGTAACAGCCGTTGGCGCAGGCGAAACGACAATGACAGTTACGCTTATGCCTTATGGTATGGAAAAGACAGTTAAGATAACCGTCAACGGCGAAAACAAAAAGCATTCCTCCGGCGGCGGTGGCGGCTCAGGTTCAAGCAATAAGGTAAGTATCTACCAGAGCGGAAACAGCGCAAACGGCAAGGTAAGCGTTTCAAATGCAAATCCGGCAAAGGGAGACACGGTTACAGTAACTGTCACACCAAAGGATGGTTTTGAGGTTGATAAGCTGACCGTTACCGACAACAAGGGTAATGAAATAGAGGTTATAAAGAACGATGACGGAACCTATTCCTTCATTCAGCCGGATAGTAAGGTGACAGTTAAGGCGGAGTACAGAAAAGCTGATGGAACCGACAGTGATAATGGTTCAGGTAAATCTGACGGCAGCGGCGAGAAGTGGTTCAAGGATGTTCCTGAAAGTTCGTGGTATTACGCACCGATCAAGGAAGCCTTTACAGGCGGCAGAATGGCGGGTATGAGTGAGGATTACTTCGAGCCTGAAACAGATATAACACGCGGAATGTTCGCATCAGCCGTATACCGTTTGGAAGGCTCGCCCGAAACGGATGCTGTGAACAGGTTTGACGATGTAAAGGAAGGCAGCTACTACGAAACAGCCATAGCTTGGGCAACCGAAAACGGAATAGTGGCAGGTTATGACGATGCCACCTACGGTCCCGACGATCCGATAACGCGTGAACAGCTTGCGGCGATACTCTACCGTTATGCAAATTACAAGAGTATAGATGTATCAGTAGGCGAGGATACTAATATCTTAGACTACGGTGATGCATCGGAAATTAGCGAGTACGCGGTAAGCGCGATACGCTGGGCGTGCGGCGCAGGTATCCTGACAGGCTTTGAGGATATAACTTTAAGACCTCAAAACAATGCAAACCGCGCACAGATGGCTGTAATACTCAATAAAATATCTGAAATATTTTAATTGATAACAAAGTGCCGGCATGGATTTTCTGTGCCGGCGCTGCTCGTATATGACGGAGGCAATAAAATGGAATATGAAATAAAAAACGGAGTGATGTTTTTCTGCGTGCCGAATAACCAGCTTCAATACCGGGCCGTTATGCGTGATAAGGTGGATCGTGAAGATTTACAGGAGGCAGTGAATACAGCAATGCAAAGGTATCCTTATCTTTGCACCGAGCTTGTACGTAGGGACGGACGGCTTTTTCTGCGTGAAAACGATAAACCGTTTTTGGTGTATGAGGGCGAGAAGCATATTCCTCCGGGCGCAGAGGAAAACGGCGGACATCTGTTTTCGTTCGGCTGCAATGATAACATGATTATTATAAACTTCTTTCACGGTATAGCTGACGGCCGCGGCGCTTTGCCGCCGTTTATGAGCGTGATACATTATTATATCCGCCGTCATTATGGTGAGGATTTGCGCGCGGCAGGTCTGCGTCTTGCGGACGAGAAGGCTGACTGCGGTGAATTCGCCGATCCGTTTGAATATTTAGGATATATGGAAAACAATGATGTTGAAGCTATTCCGCCGCAGAATGTGTTCCGAATACCCAAAAGTGAACTTGCCGAGCCGGAGGAGGCTAAAGTAAAGCTAATTCGTATTCCTGCGGATAAGTTCATATCGTATGCAAAAACGCTTTCAGTTGCTCCGTCAACGCTTATGACACTTTTTCTTGCGCGTGCCATAGATAAGGTGTATCCGATGTGTGAAAATGACATTCTCATAGAAGCTCCGCTCGATGCGAGAAATCATTTAAAATGTGAAAAAACTATGCAGAATTGTATTTCGTGTATCCGTTATGTCCTTGACGGAAATGTGGCAAAAATGACGATCGCAGAGCAAGCGAAGTTTTTTCGTAATACAATGAGCAAACAGAGAGAGGACAGCTTTATTTTGAAATATATGGATAAGCTGCGTCGCGTTGTGACATTTGTTGAGGGTGAGCTTGAGAAACACGAAAAAATCACAATGCCGCCCGATGTTGCCGCGCCGGTAGTGACATATATAGGCAGAGTGGATGCCGGCGAAATGAAGAAATATCTCAAAGAAGTATATGCATCATTTTATGCGCCGACAGAGCCGTTTGTGGCTGTATTTGCAAATCATAAGGATTTCTTGGTATCGTATGGTACACGCGAAAAATCCTCTGCCTGCTACAAGGCGTTTCTCGATGAGATTACAAATGCAAAAATACCGTATCGGGAAGAATTTGAAATCCCTGCTCCGCCAATTACGCGCCCGTTCGGTATGTTTGCCGAATAAAATTACGCATGATAAGATCATGATGGTGCGTGACGTGAAAGGAAATATTCTTAAATCCCTTTATTCGCAGGGCAGTCGCTGACAACCTCATAGAACTAAAAAAACACCATAGAGGACTGAATTTGTATGACGGATATAGAATACTGTCGTACACAATTAGAAAATTATATCAACGGCAGTAAATACAATTTAATATCGGTCTTTAAGAAGCCGGATTTGTTAAAAAAATCTATTTAACAAATTCGGCTTTTACAATATACGTTGCGAAAATTGACAGTTTTACAGTAAAAGACAGGAAAAGCGTTATATTATGCGGAATTGTTACGGCAGATATAACGCTTTTCTCTTTTTTTACGGCAGAGATTTTTATACCACATAATTTTTTTAATATCGTCTGCAAATTTTCTTGCATAACGGATTTTGTTCCCGTCTTTTGCGGCTTTATATCGGTTTCTTGGATATTGCCGCCTATCAGGTACCCGTAGGCGTTGATTTTGACTTTACCAAAATTCAAAATCAGAAAGGAACGAAAGACATTGAAGAAAATAAACCTACGGGAGTTATATCCCCTTTACTATAAAAAGGATTATTACATAGAGGTATCGGACGAGGTCGCGGCGCAGCTTGAACAGGCTGACCGTGAGGAACACGCATATAAGGAGCGTACACGGGCGCATAAGGCGTATTATTCGCTTGATTTGGGTGACGGTATAGAGAATGATATTCTTTTCGTTCAGGCGTCCCCTACGGAACTTTATGAGCGCAAAACAACCTATGAGGAATTGTATGCGGCAATCAGTAAATTACCGGAGAAACAGGCAAAGCGCGTGTATGCCAGATATTTTCTTGATATAAGTGTACGGAAAATATCAAAAATAGAGGGAGTTTCAACAACGGCTGTTAAGAACTCCTTGCAATCAGGTTTAGAAAAAATTTCAAAAATTTTGAAAAATTTTTGATTTTGGGGTTGCCATTTGCCGTTTTTTTCTGCTGATTATTGAGAGGATATTTTTCCTCGCAACAGTTTTATAACAAAACGACTATACATTAAAGCGTCCTTTAACTCCGTTCAAGGACAACAAGGATGCGAAAGAACCTTGTTCTTTCACGCTGTACTTTGACAACTCAATATGCCTTTCATTGGATAGTCAGTATTCAATGCGTTTATAGCTGCGTGCGCCACGACGATATAATTTCTTCTACCTATGTCAAAGCATACCGCTTATGCGGCGGATTATATCCGAGCGAACAACACGCGGCGGCTTGTAGTGGGTTAAATACAGGTACATAGATTGCAGAGAATACGGACGCTCCCCAAAACGACGCTGTATGAGAGAATACAGGGCAAAAACGTAATGCCGTTAAATTTACGGGATAGCCGAGTATGGCGGTCTAACCAACCGACAGTCCAATGAATTGCCCGCTTGCGGGGTGTCGGGGACAAATACGGTGGTGGAACGGTAAATGTATATTGTACGAGCATTTTTTCATAATTTGTAAGTAAAAGGAGTGATTGAATTATGGGAAAAAACAGTACAACAGTCCACTGCAATAATCATTTTAAGAACAATCAACCTATCCCCTCAAAGGATAGTTTCATCTCAAAATGGATTGAAATGATAAACCGAAGTGAAAAAAGTATTTCAATCGGTCTGACAAAATAATAATTACACGGTATAATATAAGTGTAATTATTGTTTTGTTTCTTATCAAATTTAATTCGATAGGAGATGAAATATTATGAAAGCAGCAATATATGGCCGCTTATCAGATGAAGATAGAAACAAACAATTTGCAACTGACGACAGCGAGAGTATTCAAAATCAAAAACTAATGCTTACACAATATGCATCAGAACACGGCTGGGAAATTTACGATATATATACAGACGACGATTACACAGGTGCGGACAGAAACCGTCCGGAGTTTAACCGTCTCATAAAGGACGCGGAAGCGCACAAGTTTGATATTGTTCTTTGTAAAACTCAATCGCGATTTACAAGAGAATT
>JAFQYK010000185.1 GCA_017406485.1 Clostridia bacterium | reverse complement strand
TTCTTTTTGTATCATCCCATGAAACACTTGACTGTCTTTCGCTCGGAGTTACTATTATAAGCTTTGCTCCGGCATTGTGCGCGGCGGTATAGTATTTTTCAAGGTTTGCTTTGAACTTTGCCGCGTCAGTCGCATTGTTGTCGCCGTCATTAAGACCGTACTGAACATAGAGATAATCGCCCGACTTCATATATTTTACGGCATTATTGAAGTGATTATTGTCCGCCGCCGTAAGACCGCCTTCACCCTGATTGGAAACGGCGATTTCGGGGTTTATGTATTTCGCTAAAAGCGAGCCTGTGCCGCTGTAGTTGCGGAGAGGAAAATACGGAATTTCTGCAGGCTGATCGCAGCCGGTGGAGTCGGTGCAGAGCCATATTGTCCTGCCGGCGGTATCATGCTTTTTATATGACACTCTGCTTAGTCCCACGTTCTTTCCGGCAACGCATATATTAAGCTGTGTGTCGTCCACTATTCCACCCGCGTTATAATAGACCGATTCAAGATTTACATTCCATGTCTTTGTGACGCTTTCGTTAGGCTTTAGCGTATAACCCGCGAGTATAGCGTGACGCTTTTCGCTGTAGAGAGTCACAACCGCGTCCTCGGTTTCGCTTGTGTTCACAACCGTTGCGCTGACGGTGTAATATTTATGCTGCTCCTCTGCGATTGAGAAACGAACCGGCATAACACCTGCGGCTAAATTTTGGATAGTTGTTTCATCATAGCCGCTGTAATCCGGCGTCAGATACGGCTTGCCGTCTGCGGTTCCGCTTTTTAATACCGTTACGGGATCGGTTGCCGTACTCTTAAAGCCGTCCACTCTTCCGTCAGATGCGTCAGGCGCGTCCTCTATGCCATACAAGCCGTAGGTCTTGCCGTCATGCTCGCCGTAGGCTGTATCTGCGTTTACTGTTATGGCGTTTTCGGCATTGCCGCCGAATACAAAGGTATAGTCGGGGTCTGTAAGCTCAAATGTCGGCTCGTCAGGCTTATCTGACGGCTGCGGGCTTTCGGAAGGCTCGTCTGTCATATCGTCCTTTGTGACAGGCTTCATGCCCGAAAGTGAGTCCCAATAGAACACCTTATTTGTTGCTGTATTTGTGACAGGCTCTATATATGCCATGTCAATTTCCTCGGCGCTGACCTCTTTAAGTGAACCGTCACCGCTATACTCCGCTGTGATTTTCCAACATTTCTTGCCCGACGGCGTGATTTCGGGTTCATCAGGTGTGGAGGACATATCTATTTTGCAGACAATCTCATTTCCAAGCTTGTCATTTTTCGTATATGTATAGTCCGTAAACATATCCTTATAGCCGAGCTTATAAAGCTCTGTGCCGACTATGGACGCATACTTCATTGCGCCGAGATATGACGAGTGCGTTCCGTCCTTATTAACGCCGAGATTTGCCTTCATATTGGCGGTTACTGTTTCCTCATCTTCACCGTTTGAGCCGTAAAGCTCATAGACAAGCGTATGCGATAACGCCGCAAGGTCAATACACGGTACGCTCTCTGCCTCGGCAGCCTCTTTCATTACCTCGCTGAAACAGTTTGTAATATCGTGACGCGAGGGCTGTGCGTTGGGCGTTACAAGAATAACCGGCAAATTCGCATCTTTTGCTTCACGAACCATAGTCGTAACAGCCGTTTCCATTGTAGTGCGGTTTTCCGGCAGGTTTTCAGTCTTTCCGCTGCTTGACGGGTTCCAATAATCGTTTACTCCCGATTCAAACAAGAATATATCGCCCTCTACAGCATTATATATAATTCCCGGAAACGCGGTTGTTCGCAGTTTTTCCGCCCAATAACCGCTGTTCGCGAGGTTTACGATTTCGTATTTGTCTGTATCTATAAAGCCCCATAGCGCCTGTCCCCAGCCTGTCTGTGTTGTGCCGAGATAGTTTTCCGTGTTGCCGCCGTAGTAATTGCACACAAGCGAATCGCCCGTAATAAATATCTTTTTCTTTGGCTCCACTATGGACGGCGCTTTTACTACCTTTACATAAGAGAGAGAGTTGGCAGAATCCTTTGTTTCTATTTTAATAGCGCCGCCCTCTGCTTTTACATCATGAGCGGTGTATGTGGAGCCTGTGCTGACAGAACGGCCGTCGCCGCCTGTTTCATCTATGTTATTTGCAGCCATATAGCCGTTTACATATAAATCTGTGTGGTTTGTGCCACCGTTAGTGACAGTTATGTCATAGCGTCCTGCGGGGAATACATCCTCAAGCGTTATTCCGTTTCCGTATGCGCGGGTTTTGTTGTATTCATATATCGGCGCGATTTCTATATCATCGCCCTCTTGGGCGGTTACAGCAATCGTTTCCAAACCGTTCGGATTATTTCCACGCTCTATTGTGGTTTGGCTTATCTGCTCTTTGTTTTTCGCAACCGTTACCT
>JAFQYK010000020.1 GCA_017406485.1 Clostridia bacterium | reverse complement strand
CCTTATCAGTGAGGAGCTTGTCAAGAACGATGTATTCACTTCAATCCATATGGAGGAATACGAGTGCGAGGCGAGAGATACAAAGCTCGGCCCCGAGGAGATTACAAGAGATATTCCGAACGTTGGTGAGGATAGCTTAAAAGACCTTGACGAACAGGGTATAATCCGTGTCGGCGCAGAGGTTCACGCGGGTGATATTCTTGTAGGTAAGGTTACGCCTAAGGGTGAAACGGAGCTTACAGCAGAGGAAAGACTTCTCCGCGCAATCTTCGGTGAGAAGGCGAGAGAGGTAAGAGATACTTCACTCCGCGTTCCCCACGGTGAACAGGGTATAATCATATCCGTAAACAAATTCACACGCGACAACGGCGACGAGCTGTCACCGGGCGTAAACGAGGTAGTTCGCTGCATAATCGCTCAGAAGCGTAAGATCTCTGTCGGCGATAAGATGGCAGGCCGTCACGGAAATAAGGGTGTCGTTTCAAGAGTATTGCCGCAGGAGGATATGCCGTTCCTGGAGGATGGTACACCGCTGCAGATTGTGCTGAACCCCTTGGGCGTACCTTCGCGTATGAATATCGGACAGGTTCTTGAAATGCATCTCGGCTACGCGTACAGAACGCTCAGCTTAAAGACGCGTGAAGAGCTTGAAAGTATGATTATTGACGATAACTTCAAGAAGTGCTTCCTTGACGCAAAGGATAACGCGCGCGAGGGACGCTTTGTAAAACTTGCGACACCGGTATTTGACGGCGCGCAGGACGAGGATATCAAGATGGCGTTCAAGGAAGCGGGCTTAAGACCCGACTTCAAGTCAGTCGTATATGACGGACGTACAGGCGAAAAGTTTGACAACCCCGTTACGGTCGGCATAATGTATTACCTCAAACTGCACCACCTTGTTGACGATAAAATCCACGCCCGTTCAACAGGCCCGTACTCGCTCGTTACGCAGCAGCCTCTCGGCGGTAAGGCGCAGTTCGGCGGCCAGCGTTTCGGTGAGATGGAGGTTTGGGCGCTTGAGGCTTACGGCGCGGCATACACGCTTCAGGAAATACTCACAGTTAAATCAGACGATATTGTAGGACGTGTTAAGACCTACGAGGCAATAGTAAAGGGAGAAAATATTCCGAAATCCGGCATACCCGAGTCATTCAAGGTTATGGTCAAGGAGCTTCAGTCACTTGCGCTTGACATTAGAATACTTAACCACAGTATGGAGGAAATCGACCTTGATTCATCCTTTGAGGAGGATGACGACAGCGGATACAGCGAGGAAATGCTCAGCACAATGTCCGAGGGTGACGGAGTTTCAGATTCATTTGACGAGGATAACATAGGCAGCGCCGGTATGGTAATGGACGGCGAGGACTATGACGATGATGATTATGACGAGGACTTTGACACAGAGGAAAGCTCTTCGGAATCCTTCGATGATGAGGAAGATTTTTAAAGCAAAGACAATCCTTGTATAATTAAATGGAGGTTTTCAGATGTTAGAATTTAACAGCTTTGAAGCAATAAAAATCGGCTTGGCTTCTCCCGACACAATCCTTAGCTGGTCACACGGTGAGGTTTTAAAGCCGGAAACAATAAATTACCGTACCCTAAAGCCTGAGAAGGACGGTCTTTTCTGCGAAAAGATTTTCGGTCCGACAAAGGACTGGGAGTGTCACTGCGGTAAGTATAAGAAGATACGCTTTAAGGGCAAGATTTGTGAACGCTGCGGCGTTGAGGTAACAAAGGCGAAGGTAAGACGCGAAAGAATGGGTCATATCGAGCTTGCCACACCTGTTTCACATATCTGGTACTTCAAGGGCGTGCCCTCGTCAATGGGACTTATAATTGACATTTCACCCCGCCAGCTTGAAAAGGTATTATACTTCGCTTCATATATAGTAACCGATCCGGGCAACACAGGTCTTATGCAGAATCAGATTTTGTCCGAGGCGGAATACCGTGACGCATATGAAAAGTACGGCGACAAGTTTAAGGCAGGTATGGGCGCGGAAGCTATCAAGACGCTTTTGGAGCGCATTGACCTTGATGAACTGAGCGAAGAGCTCAAGGAGGAATTGGAGGCTTCACAGGGTCAGAAGAAGGCAAGAATTATAAAAAGACTTGAAATAGTTGAGGCGTTCAGACTTTCCGGCAACCGTCCGGAATGGATGATTTTGACGGTTGTTCCGGTTATCCCGCCGGAGCTTAGACCTATGGTACAGCTCGACGGCGGACGTTTTGCAACGTCAGACCTTAACGACCTTTACAGACGCGTTATAAACAGAAACAACCGTTTAAAGAGATTATTGGAGCTCGGCGCGCCTGACATTATCATAAGAAACGAAAAGAGAATGCTGCAGGAGGCTGTTGACGCTTTAATCAATAACGGCCGCCGCGGCAGAACAGTAACAGGACCGGGTAACAGACCGCTCAAATCCCTTTCCGATATGCTAAAGGGTAAGCAGGGACGTTTCCGTCAGAACCTTTTGGGTAAGCGTGTTGACTACAGTGGCCGAAGCGTTATCGTCGTAGGTCCCGAGATGAAGATTTACCAGTGCGGACTTCCGAAGGAAATGGCTATTGAGCTGTTTAAGCCCTTCGTAATGAAGGAGCTTGTTTCCCGTGGTCTTGCGCACAATATAAAGAGCGCAAAGAGAATGGTAGAAAGAACAAAGCCTGAGGTTTGGGACGTTCTTGAAGATGTAATTAAGGAGCATCCGGTACTCTTAAACCGTGCGCCTACGCTTCACAGACTCGGTATTCAGGCATTTGAGCCGCGTCTTGTTGAGGGTCACGCTCTTAAACTTCACCCGCTCGTTTGTACGGCATACAACGCGGACTTCGACGGTGACCAGATGGCTATTCACGTACCGCTCTCACCGGAAGCACAGGCAGAAGCGCGCTTTTTGATGCTGTCGGCTAACAACCTATTAAAGCCGCAGGATGGTCACCCCGTAACCGTTCCTACACAGGATATGATTTTGGGTTCGTACTATCTGACGCTTCAGAAGGAGCATTACGACAGAATTATAGACAGCGTGCTTGATGATGAGGCAAGGCTTGATTTGCTTGCAGAAAGATTGCAGTCAATTGAGCCGGAGGAGAACCTTGAGTACTTTGAGGGTGAGGATAAACCGCTTGAAAGTTTCACAGACCTTAGCGAGGCTCTCAAATTTGTCCGTTCACACCCCGCAGTAGAAAAGAACGAAACAAAGGTAAAGGCAAATCCGATAACAATCGCGCTTCCCAAGACTTCTGTTCAGATTTCATTAAAGAAGCTCAT
>JAFQYK010000184.1 GCA_017406485.1 Clostridia bacterium | reverse complement strand
GTAAACGCGGCTAATTCGCAGATGCTCGGCTGCTTTGTTCCGATGCACACCTGTATCGACAACTGTATCCATACATTTGCAGGTGTACAGCTCAGAAACGAGTGCAGCAAACAAATGAATATGCTTCGGAGCAGATACGGCAGGGATTACGAGCAGCCGACGGCAGTTCCTATGCTGACGGATGCATATAATCTTCCGGCAAAGAAGGTTATACATATCGTGGGACCTATAGTACAATACAGGCTTACTCATAATTTAGAGAAAGCCCTTGCTGACTGCTATAAAAATACATTGGATATATGTATGGAGAATGACATCAAAAGTGTTGCGTTCTGCTGTATTTCAACAGGGGTATTCCGTTTTCCGAATAAGAGAGCAGCGCAGATTGCCGTCAGAACCGTTGAGGACTGGTTATCTGATCATCCGGACGCAATGGAAAGAGTAATCTTCAATGTTTTTAAGGATGAGGACAAGAAATACTATGAAGAATTTATATGATGAAATGCCAAACGGCTACCGGGAGAGTATACAAAGAGGTCTTAGTGCGGTCAGGTATTTTGGAGGAAATATGACATATGGAAAAGACTCGCGGCAAGAGAAAATTGACCGGTTGAAGAAGGAAATCGAAACAGCGGACGCTATTGTGATTGGTGCGGGAGCGGGACTTTCCACATCAGCGGGACTTGTATACAGCGGAGAACGGTTTAAACGTTATTTCTTTGACTTTGCCGGGAAGTACGGTATACGTGATATGTATTCCGGCGGCTTTTATCCCTTCCCCGATGCCGAAACACGCTGGGCGTGGTGGGCAAGACATATATATTACAACCGCTATGTCGACGCGTCTGAACCGACTTATAAAGAACTGCTTTCTTTAGTGAGTAACAAGGACTATTTTGTGATTACAACAAATGTAGATCACCAATTTCAACGAGCAGGCTTTGATAAAAAGCGGCTGTTTTATACACAGGGCGATTACGGACTGTTTCAGACAGTAGACGGTGGGAACGGAAAAACCTATGATAACGAAGAATGGGTAATGAGCGCAATGAAATCGCAGGGTTTTGTTAAGGATGAGCACGGCATATTTTGCGTGCCGGACAGCGGTAATATCAGTATGAAAATACCGTATGAGCTTATCCCGAAATGTCCTGATGACGGTTCGGATGTCACGACCAACCTCCGCGCCGATGATTCCTTTGTCGAGGATGATGGCTGGCGTAGAGCGTCCGCGGCTTATGCCGACTTTCTGCGCAGATATAAAAATCTCCATATACTGTATATGGAATTAGGCGTTGGTGCAAATACACCGGTAATAATCAAATATCCGTTCTGGCAAATGACTATGTCAAATAGAAATGCCGTTTATGCCTGCATAAATTACGGCGAGGCATTCTGCCCGTCTGAAATAGCGGAGCAAAGTATCTGTATAGACGGGGATATTTCGGATGTTTTGAATGCAATAAAAGCATAGTTACATCAACTATGCTTTTCTATTGCGTCAAAGCTTCCAAGGAAGCGGATTTCGGTGTTTTTTTCGATTTCTTTTATTTGACTCTCTGTAATTCCGTTTTGGTTTTCAACCTCAATGATGTAATGATAAGATCCCAGACGGCTGCCTTCCGGCCTGTCGTGAATTGTCACCAACTCCAGGCCGGCATTGTGTATCTCAACGATAATATCGTCAATTTTGCTTGCTTCACAAGTGGCTACAAATGCTGCGCGTGTGTGCTTTTCTTCGTTAAGTTTTGCGGTTGAGAGTACGTAGAAGCGTGTTTTATTCGCGTCGGTAATCTGTACATTCTCAGCCAAAACAGAAAGATCATACAATTTTGCCGCGCCCGGTGCGGCTATTGCGGCGATTGTTTTATCTCCCGTTTCAGCGACATAGCTTGCCGCGGCGGCTGTGCTGTCCATCTCCTGAGTTTGCGCGTTGGGCAGGTGTTCTTTTCTCCATTTCTCGGTTTGCTTAATTCCTTGAACGTGGGAGCATACGAGCCGTATGTCATCAACTGTGGCGCCGGGAATTCCCATAAGCGTCTGACTGATGGGGAGTATGACCTCACCAACCACAAATACATTGTTCTGTGCAATCAGCGCATCCACGTAATTTGTCACTGCACCGCCCAGTGTATTTTCCTGCGGAATTACAGCATAGTCGGCATTGCCCGATACAACAGCCTCAATGGCTTTTTGGACAGTGGTTTCGGGAATAAAAGCCGCCCCATTCTGAAAGAAATATTGCGTAGCTTCCTCCGTGTAAGTTCCCTCCGGACCGAGATAGCTTACCTTGGCATTTTCCTTGATCTGTGAAGAAGCGGAGACTGCTTCCTGATTGTTTTTTGTCATTGCCGGATTTGTGCCGCAGCCTGATGCTATAGCGCCGATAATCATAGAGATAATAATTATTGACAGTATTTTATTTATCTTACCCATTTCTATACCTCACCAAGTTTTGATTTATATTTCTGACACTGATTATATCACATCAACCGCTTGTTTTCAATATCGGTTACATACAATGCATAAAAAAATAACTGCCTGCCGTATCGTGCCGCAAAGGGCTTGATACAACAGGCAGTCTGACTTTCTTTATATGAAATATCAGTTGAACTGAGAATTGTAGATTTCGCTGTAGAGTCCGCCGATTGCCATAAGGGAATCGTGGTTACCGGTTTCTACAATGTTACCGTCCTTCATAACAAAAATCAGGTCGGCATTTTTTATGGTGGAAAGTCTGTGCGCAATAACAAAGCTTGTTCTGCCGCTTGTCAGAGAATCCATAGCCTTCTGAATAAGAATTTCTGTTCTTGTATCTACGTTACTTGTTGCCTCGTCGAGAATAAGCATCGGCGCATTCTCGGTCATAGCTCTTGCGATGGTGACAAGCTGCTTCTGACCGGCAGAGAGCGCACTCTCCTTCTGGATTTCGGTATCAAGTCCCTCCGGCAGTGTAGCGACATAGTGACTCAGATTGGTCTCCTCGAGAATTTCACTAAGCCTGTTTTCGTCAACATTTTTAAGGTTATATACAATGTTCTCTCTGAGCGTGCCGTTTATAACCCACGTCTCCTGCAAAATCATACCGAAGATTTCTCTGAGTTCCTGACGCGACATATCCTTGATGGACACGCCGTCAACTAAAATATCGCCGCTTGTGATTTCATAAAAGCGCATAAGCAGGTTGACAAGCGTGGTCTTTCCGGCGCCCGTAGGACCTATGATAGCGACCTTCATACCTGGCTTGATTTTACCGGAGAAGTTCTTTATGGTAAGCTTCTTGGGATCATAACCGAAGCATACATCCTTGAATTCAACCTCGCCGCGGATGTGGCTGTGGTCGAGTAGCTGCTTCTTGTCGCCCTCATCTGAAAGCTCCTCCTGTTCAAGGAAGGTAAATACTCTGTTGCATGCGGCGGTACCGAGCTGAATGGTGGAGCTCGCCTGACCGATTTGTGCAAGAGGTTCCTGGAACAGCGATACATACACGATAAAGCCTGTGATAACACCGATATCTGAAATAGCGCCGTTTGCAAAGAGCAGACCTGCGACGATCAGAACCGCGGCGTAGGTCAGGTAGGATACAAATGACATTGCAGGCTCAATAAGACCGCCGAATGCCTGAGATTTGTACAGGATAGAGCCTAACAAATCGTTTTTCTCATTGAATTCCTCTACCTTTTTTGACTCGGCATTAAACGCCTTGATAACGAGCTGGCCGGAATAGTTTTCTTCAACCGTAGCGTTGACGTCACCAAGAACCTTCTGGTTCTTGTCAAACAACGGCAGTGCGTACTTAAAGGTAAGAGCGATGATAATCAGCATAACGGGCAGCGAGCAAACAACAACGAGCGCCATTTGCCAGCAGGCAATGAACATAGCTATAAATACGCCGACCAGCATTACGCCGGACTGTACCAGCATACTCACGGAGTTTTGTAGCGAGGTGCTGAGTGTATCAACGTCGTTGGTTATAACCGAGAGAATATCACCGGTTTGTGTGGTGTCAAAATAATCAAGCGGCATTTTGTTGATTTTCGAGGAAATCTGCCGTCTTAAATCCTTTGAAAATTTCTGAATGATTGTATTCAGAATATAGCCGGAAATCAAGCCGGTGATGAATGCGGTGCCGATGTAAAAGACAAGCAAGAGCGCATAGTATATCACTTTTTCCATATTAACGACAAAATTTCCGTCAACCGCAGCCTTG
>JAFQYK010000183.1 GCA_017406485.1 Clostridia bacterium | reverse complement strand
GGAAATCTTGGTTACGGTTTAGCCTCCGGCTATGCAAACGCAAGGATACGCGAGGCAGTAATTGCAGGTCAGACGAACGGGCACGGCTACGGAGAGTTGTCGCCCATATCGCAGAACGCTATCCGCAACGCGATGGATATTCTGCTGCGCCCCGATGTGTATGCTCAGTATGAGGCTTATCTCAAGGTATTGATTGCGGATATAATATCGGATGTGGCAAATGGCAGAGATTACACTGAAGCACGCAAGGAGGCATATACTAAGATTTATCAGTCCGTTGATCCGTCATATACACCGAGAGAAATAGGTACTGATTGGTGTTATGTTGATGTTCCGCCTGTGGACAGCGCAATGTTTACAGTGGCAAGGAAGCTATTATTGCAAAACAGATGACACAAGAACGCATATTCTTAACTTAATGACATTGCCCCGATGGGGAACCGCAGCCATATATTCCCAATTCTGTCGGTCTCACAGTGGTACGCTATTATTTGACATATTTCGACAAGTAAAATTTTAATTTCTCGCGAAAAGAAAATGCACTTGGTCTTGTTTTGGATAAAATAGCGGTGTATAATATAGGCATAAAGCGATAGTAGTTAAAGAGATAGTAGTTAAAGTGATAATAAGAAGCCTCCCGGGGTGGAGTGCGCCCATTATCACCTTTTTAATGTTAGGGAAACACAAAAATTTTTAATCTCTCGCGAAAAGAAAATGCACCAGGTCTTGTATTGCTGATATTACTATGATATAATGCTCATATAAAGCAGTAGTAGTTAAAGTAAGTAGTAGTTAAAGTGATGATAAGAACCATTCCCAGGGGGAAGTGCGTCCATTTTCGTCAACTTATGTAAGGGAAGACAAACAGATTAGGTATTCAAACGCTAAATGTGAAAAATGATGTCAAATCCTGCGACAAAAAGTCTGGTAAAAATTTACATTTAGTATTGACAGCAATTTTTTGACTATGTATAAAAAAGTATAAGTTATAGTAGTTAAAAGTCATTGTGTTAAAAGGTTGTTGTGATTAAAGTGTGCTAAGGGATTAGTATGCCTGAAATCACGAATATGAGGAATGTAAGAAAATAGTAAGAGGTAAATGCAAGACTGAGTTGAGTTATGCGGCAAAAATCCATGTATGACTTTACGCGGTATTGCAATGAAAATGAATTGGATATGGAGTGTTAGGCTTTTTAGCCGGACACAAGGAACAATGCAGAAATAAGCCCATTTTGGGACGGGTCTGCATTTTTTGTGTTCAGAAATAATTTGAGGTCACGGATTTTTCATTCTTTCAAAAATCCAAATAGTAAGAAAAACCTATTGGCGCTGCCTGTACCGTTTGCGGGTATGTGTACGGAAACAGATGGAATAAGAGATTTTAAGATGAGGAACAGAGAAACAAGTTTTTACGGGTTTGCTTTTTGAAAAACCGCAGGACTGAGACGGCAGTCCGGACACAGTGGCGGCTGTGTATAAATTACACCATGTATCACCGTCAGGATACATTTCAGCATCGGCATATCGCACCTGAGTTTAGCAGGTTGATGCTGCCGCAGGGGTAACCCAAACGCAATAGCGGCAATATTACTAACCGGGCTATGAGCCTTATACAAAATGGAGACAGAGACGGAAAATGCGCGTGCATGGATAGTAAATATGCGGTTTTCAGCCATCTCATACAGGGAAATAGAGGGGTAACGGAGATTGTTACCTCTTAGGTGTCGTGTGTCGGTTCTGAGGAAAGGATTGAAAATGTTAAATCAATATAAAAACCTAGAAGTACAATTCAACAAGCTGTTCCGTCATCTTAAAATCGGCAGCTTCAAAACAAGGGAACGCTACGGCAAGGCATTCAAGCGTTTTATGGTATTTGTGGCTAATGAATACCATTTACAAAAACTCGCCAACATTGCACCTAAGCATATATTCGCATATTTAGAGTATATGCAAAACAAAGGGTGGTCTGCATCTACGATTAAGACCGAGCTTGCGGCAATTCGTTTCTTCCATGACAATATGCCATACACAAGGTATGAATTACCCACGAATAATGAGCTCGAATTAAAGCGTCGTACCTTTGGTGGTGTGGACAGGACTTGGACGGGTAAAGAGTTTAACTTGATGGTCGCAACGGCAATCGAAACAGGTCATAGCGATTATACGGCAATTTTGGCATTAGCGAGATATGCTGGATTGCGCTTGGAGGAATGCTTCCGTATTGACACAAATGACGCGCGGAAGGCATTGGAAACAGGTAAATTATTCGTTAAAGGCAAAGGCGGACTGACAAGGTATGTGCCTATTAACGCTTCAATCCGAGTATCACTCGAAAATGTATACAATGCAACTCCGACAGGTCAAAAGCTGTTTGTGAAGCCCGAGGACAAGACACACCTTGCAATGAAGCGTCTGCAATGCTTTATTGCATACCATCGTAAAGAGTTTACGGAAAATCGTATTACATTTCACGGACTTCGTCACACATTCGCTCACGAACAGTATGAGAAGTACATAAATCAAGGCTTTTCCGACTTTGCCGCGCGTAAGAAAGTATCGGAATTGCTTGGTCACCACCGCGATGATGTAACGCGAATTTACTTGGCGGAATAAAGGGCGGTGGAATTATGCTAAACAAATATAACGAGGTTTTGTCAGTGGATGATTTATGCAAAATTCTCGGCATCGGCAGAAATACCGCATACAAAATTCTGCAAGACAATATCATCCCCAGCCGCCGTATCGGCAGAAAGTACATTATTCCGAAGTACGGTGTAATTAGTTATTTAAAAAATACGAAGTATTACGAAAAAAATTAAACTTGAAAGAGGCTCTGCCCAGTGATACAATGATATTGTCAGATAATCATTGGGCGGAGCCAAGAAATGAGGTGAAGCTTAATGACAGTTTGTTTAATAACCGAGAAAAATGCTAAATGCTACTACGCAAAGCTGCAATGGAAGGACAAAAGCGGAAAATGGCATACAAAAAGCGTTTCGACAGGTGTTCAGATTAAGGGCGACAACAAAAGAAAGGCTATGAAAAAAGCCGAAGAAATCAAGGCTGAATTTGAGGAACAGCAGAAAAAGAAGGAGGTATTGGCTGAACAGGACATTCTGTTCGTGGAATATTTTGAGAGATGGCTAACGCAGCAGGAGAGATTTCTGAAACAGTCCACATATTATGGTTATCAATGCATATTTGAAAAGCACATAAAGCCGTATTTTAAGAAATCAAAAATCAAATTATGTGATTTAACTGCGCAGGATATTCAGGGGTATTACAATCATCTTATGGATATTGGCTTAAGCGCTGCCACAGTGAAGCGTCAGCACTCTAATATCAGAAAATCATTGCAGGACGCGCTGATAAATGACTTGGTGCTTTGCAATATGGCGGACAGAGTTAAGCTGCCGACGATACGGAAATATCAGGCGACCATATATGATGATGCAGAGCTTAAAAAACTGATTGAGGCTGCTAAAGGTACTCCTATTGAGTGCGTGATTGTGCTGACGGTGTATTATGGGCTTCGCAGAGGTGAGGTGTGCGGTTTGAAATGGACGGATATTGACCTCGGACGGAGAATAATACATATAAGAAATACAAGAACCACCGCCGGCAAGGAAATTTACCAAACCACGACCAAAAACGAAAGCAGTACGCGCGATTTGCCGATTGATGATTTTGTATATGATTATCTCACAAAATTAAGGGATAAGCAGGAGGCAGACAAAAAGTTTTTCGGTAAAGGCTATGCTGATTGCGAATTTTTGTGTAGATGGGACGATGGAACGGCTATAAAACTCAGCTGTGTGTCCAAAGCGTTTCAAACCTTGCTTGAAAAAGCAGGTATGCCTAAAATACGCTTCCACGATATTCGTCATTCGACGGCGACCAATCTGCTTGCCAAAGGTGTGGACCTAAAAATCATTCAGGAGCTTTTGGGACATTCCTCAATAAACACAACAGCGAATTTCTATTTGCACCCCGATCTTGCTAAGAAAAAAGAAGCGGTCAGCGTTATGTCTAAAATACT
>JAFQYK010000182.1 GCA_017406485.1 Clostridia bacterium | reverse complement strand
GTGGCGCAGCCGCTGTCGGTCGGCGTTACCTCGGACTGCGAATATATGAAGGTTGGCTTTGACTGCGATTTAAGTGAACAGGAAATTGTTGACACGATAAACAAGGCTCTGCCGCCCGGATATAAGGTGCTTGCGGCTAAAAGAGTTGAGAGCAAGGAAATTGACCTTACCAAGCTCGACCGCGCGGTTTACACTGTGGAGCTTGAATTTGAGGGCAGCGCGGATATTGACACGTTTCTCGAAAACAAGGAGCTTATCGTGCCGAAAAAGACAAAAAGCGGCGTTAAGGATTCTGATATAAGACCGTATGTTTATTGGATTGAGAAGCTAAGCGAACAGGACGGAATACTTATACTTAAAATGTGCGTTGCGGTTGGCAGTGTGTATAATTTGAAGCCGCAAACGGTTATTGACGCAATGGTGAAGTATTTACCTGATTTTAAGGCAGGGTTTATGAATGTCCACCGCAATTCGATGATGATTGGGGATAAAGAAGTTTTGTGAAAGAAATACATTGACATAATTGTAGAAATGTGATATTATAATAACAGAAAAGGATCAACAGTCTTGGTACTATATCAGACGGTTGTGTCCCAAATGATTATTGGTTTTCAATAACCGCTCGGGTCAGGGGCGGTTATTGTGCTTTTATGGCAAATATTATCAATACGATAACAATTACCACAATAGCGGCAAGAATTTTCCTGCGCATACGTGCGATGCTTACTTTTCATAAGCATCCCCCTCCTTTCCTCTTGATTTGACTTCTACGGTCAATCGATGATCGGATAGGTTCGGGAACACAACCGCCGACTTTTCAGCCGTTAAGATATTTATATGTACTTTGACTTTCGTGTTGATCCTTTTAAGGCCGGATTTCTCCAGCTTTTTTATTTTACCACACTTTTAACTTTTTCGTCAACACCGGTCGCAATTTCTATGCAAAAAACTTCCAAAAATGTATTGAAAAATACTCCAATATATGGTACAATTATATGTACGAGAAAACAAAGGAGTGATATATATGGTATACGGTATTGAACACATTGCTGTTGTTTCCAAGGACACCGCCTGTCTGAAGGATTGGTATATGGAAATGTACGGCGGACGCGTTGTATATGACAACGGCAAGGGTACGTACTTTTTGCAGTTTAGTGACGGCAGTATGATTGAGTTCGTAACGGCTACGGACGACAAGCCGGCTGACGTTGAAAAGAGCGCCGGTATCCGTCATCTTGCATTTGCTGTTTCACCGAAGGCTTTTGATGAAATTGTTGCAAAGCTCAAGGCAGACAGCCGCGTTGAAGAGGTTCACGACATCAGCGAGAATGCAAAAGGGCTTAAAACGTATTGGTACAAGGACATTGAGGGCAATTTCAGCCACTTGATTTACAGACCTGACCCGTTATTGTAATTATGATGCAAGCATCATCATAGGGACGTCGAGGACGCCGTCCCCTACGAGATATGTTAATAATTTTTATTAAAATAAATATTCTAAGGAGGACTCGAAATGAGTGATTTTTTAAACTTCAGCCTTGAAGGCAAGGTTGCGCTTGTAACAGGCGCAAGCTACGGTATCGGCTACGCTATTGCTTCGGCATATGCCAAGTCGGGCGCAAAGATTGTTTTCTGCGACATTAAGCAGGAGTTCGTTGACAAGGGTCTCGCTTCATATGAGGCAGACGGCATCGACGCTAAGGGTTACGTTTGTGACGTAACAAACGAGGAAATGGTACAGGATATGGTTAAGAAGATTGAAGCCGAGGTTGGCGTTATCGACATTCTTGTTAACAATGCCGGTATCATCAAGAGAATACCCATGTGCGACATGACAGCAGATGAGTTCAGACAGGTTATCGATGTTGATTTGAACGCTCCGTTTATCGTTGCAAAGGCTGTTATCCCCTCAATGATTAAGAAGGGTCACGGTAAGATCATAAACATCTGCTCAATGATGTCAGAACTTGGCCGTGAGACGGTTTCGGCTTACGCTGCTGCTAAGGGCGGACTTAAGATGCTCACAAGAAACATCTGCGCAGAGTACGGTGCTGACAATATCCAGTGTAACGGCATTGGCCCCGGCTACATCGCTACACCGCAGACAGCTCCGCTTCGTGAAAAGCAGGCTGACGGTTCAAGACATCCGTTCGACCAGTTCATCTGCGGCAGAACGCCTGCAGGCAGATGGTTACAGGCTGAGGAGCTTACAGGTCCTGCTGTATTCCTTGCATCAGACGCATCAAACGCTGTAAACGGTCATATCCTTTACGTAGACGGCGGTATCTTGGCTTATATCGGCAAACAGCCGTAATTCCGCACGGAAATAAGCGACGTAAACTGCTCGTTTCTTTTCCGCAATATATTAACGCATTTAAAAACCCGATTTCATTTGAAATCGGGTTTTTGTTTTACTTATTCCACTGTGAGCGATACAAATACGTCAGTATCATAATACAAGCGCAAGGAAGTTGTACTGTTGCCTCTTGCTACGCCATTCTTGAATGCGAATACGCTATATGATCCACTGCCGAACGGCACATTGTCAAATTTGGCAACACCGTTTGCGTCTGTGGTAACGCTTGTGCTGTATGATGATGCCGTCAGCTTAAAATCTCCGTCTTCGTCATCTCCTCCTGACAATCTATTTCTATCAATAAGCTTTACGGACATATTTTCAGCTGGGTTTCCGTCAGCATCCTTGACCGTTACGTTTATGTTATACAAATTATCCGCGCCGCGCCAGATTGCCAGCGGTTCCATCTGCTTCGACCAGATATAAACGGTGTCGGTATTGTAAACATTGGTAAAGGTGTTCTCGTAGCTTTTTTCAGGTATCAGTCTTTGTATGTCCGACAGAGCACCGTTCCAATAGTGAGCGGCAAATACCATAACATCGTCCGGATTTGGAACATACACTGTTACATTGCTGCCTGTGACGCTCGTTACAGCCGGTTCCTGTGAAGGCAGGGTTGATGTCATACGTATCTCCCTGCTCTGATTTTCGGCGTAGGC
>JAFQYK010000181.1 GCA_017406485.1 Clostridia bacterium | reverse complement strand
GCTTAGCTCGTCCTCGCCTATGACAGAAGCAAGACTCTTTGCATCCTCAACCTTTGAATATGCTGCGAAAAGCTGGTTTGCAAGGTCCTGATGATCCTCACGCGTGAAGCCTTCGCCTATGCCGTCCTTCATAAGACGCGAAAGGGACGGCAGAATTGATACAGGCGGATATACGCCCTTAAGGTGCAAGTCACGACCCAAAGTTATCTGACCCTCTGTAATATATCCCGTAAGGTCGGGTATCGGGTGTGTGATGTCGTCGTTCGGCATTGTGAGGATAGGTACCTGCGTAACCGAGCCGGATGCTCCGTCTATAATTCCCGCGCGCTCGTAAAGCGACGCCAAATCCGAATAGAGATAACCGGGGAAGCCCTTTCTTGAAGGTATCTCTCCCTTCGAGGACGACACCTCGCGGAGAGCCTCCGCATATGATGTCATATCCGTAAGAATTACAAGCACATGCATATTGTGCGTAAATGCAAGGTATTCCGCCGCAGTTAAGGCGCAGCGCGGCGTTATAATCCTCTCAACGACGGGATCGTTTGAAAGGTTTAAAAACATAACAACCTTGCCGAGTACTCCGCTTTCTTCAAACGACTTTTTAAAGTAGTTCGCAACATCGTGCTTAACGCCCATAGCCGCAAATACAATCGCAAAGCCGCTTTCATCGTCCGCTACCTTTGCCTGACGCGCAATCTGTACCGCCAGATCATCGTGCGGCATACCGTCGCCGGAGAATATCGGCAGCTTCTGTCCGCGGATAAGCGTTGCAAGGCAGTCGATTGATGAAATTCCTGTCTGTATAAAGTTGTTCGGGTACACGCGCGACACCGGATTTATCGGCAGTCCGTTTACGTCGCGCACCTCGTCTGCATAGTAATCACCCAAACCGTCTATCGGTCTGCCTACGCCGTCAAGTGTTCTGCCGAGCATTTCCTTTGACAATGGGAGGCGCATAGGCTCGCCGTTAAACTTTGTGCGCGTGTTCGTCAGTGACAAATCGGAAGTACCCTCAAACACCTGCACAATCGCCTTGTCACCTGAAATTTCGGTCACGCGTCCGATACGCTTTTCGCCGCTGTCAAGCGTTATCGTCACCATTTCCTCGTAAAACGCGTCTGTCACGCCGTCAATAACAACCAACGGGCCCTGTATGCTTTCAAGGCCTATATATTCTATTGCCATTCCTTTTCACCTTCTATCCGATGATACTGTCAAAGGTATCGTTGATTTTCTTCGTAAGAGCCGCGAAAGGCTCGTCTATATTCTCGTTTCCTATCGTGTACTTTATCCTTATAATATCCTCGGCTATGCCGCTTTCGCTGACCTTAGATAGAACTACGCCCTTTTCAACACATTCCTTTATACGCTTATCAAACAGCAGTATTATATCCATCATTCTGTTCTGCTTTTCCAAGGGAACATACGTGTCGTCCGCGTGGAATGCGTTTTGCTGCAAAAAGCCTACACGTATCGTTCGAGCAACCTCCAAGGTCGCCTTCTGACCGTCGGGAAGAACGTCCGCGCCTATGAGCTTTACAATCTCCATAAGGCCGCTTTCCTCCTGCAGTATAGCCATCAGCTTTTCGCGCTTTTTCATAAAGTCACTTGAAACATTTGTGTTGTACCAGTCCGCAAGCTCGCCTAAATATTCGCTGTAGCTTGTGAGCCAGTGTATCGCGGGATAGTGACGCGCGTATGCCAGGGGCTTGTCAAGCGCCCAGAAGCAGCGGATAAAACGCTTTGTGTTCTGCGTTACAGGCTCCGAAAAATCGCCGCCCTGCGGTGAAACCGCGCCTATAATTGAAACGCTGCCCTCCGAGCCGTTCAAATTTGTCACATAGCCGGCTCTCTCGTAAAACTGCGAAAGCCTTGACGCAAGATAAGCCGGAAAGCCCTCCTCTGCCGGCATTTCTTCAAGTCTGCCGGATATTTCGCGCAGCGCCTCCGCCCAGCGCGAGGTACTGTCCGCCATAAGCGCAACGTCGTAACCCATATCACGGTAATATTCCGCAAGCGTCACGCCTGTGTAAATGCTCGCTTCTCTTGCCGCAACAGGCATATTTGACGTGTTCGCGATAAGCACTGTTCTGTCAAGCAAGGGTTTTCCCGATTTCGGGTCAATAAGCTCCGAAAATTCCTCCAAAACCTGCGTCATCTCGTTGCCGCGCTCACCGCAGCCGATATACACGATAATATCCGCGTCACACCACTTTGCAAGCTGGTGCTGCGTCATAGTCTTGCCCGTACCGAAGCCGCCCGGTATTGCCGCCGCGCCGCCCTTTGCAAGCGGGAAAAACGCGTCAATTACGCGCTGTCCTGTTACAAGCGGTCTTGAAATAGGCTGACGAACCGTGTACGGACGCGATTTTTTGATAGGCCATTTTTGCGCTATCGTTATATCCTTAATTTCATTTCCGCACTTTACCTTTGCGATTACGTCAGTGATTTTATATTTCCCGTCAGACGCAATCCATTCAATCGTACCCTTTATTTCGGGCGGTATCATAACGCGGTGCTCGATAAGGCTCGTTTCCTGTGTAACGGCTATAATGTCGCCGCCGGAAACAACGTCACCGGCTGCCGCCTTAATTTTTACGTCCCATTCCTTTTCCTCGTCAAGGTTTGTAACCTTTAAGCCGCGAGTAACAAACGCGCCGGAAAGCTTCTTTATATCCTTCAGCGGACGCTCGATACCGTCAAAAATATTGGAAAGTATACCCGGTGCAAGCGTTATCGCAAGCGGCGAGCTTGTTCCCGTAACCTTTTCGCCCTTTTTAAGCCCCGTTGTTTCCTCGTATACCTGTACAATAGTTTCCTTTTCGGTAACGCCTATTACCTCGCCGATAAGCTCCTCGTCTCCTACATAGACCATTTCCTGCATTTCAAAGGAGCCTGAGCCGATTACTCTCACGACCGGTCCGTTAATGCCGAGTATTGTACCGTTTGCAATGGCCATTTTTCCTTACTTCCTTTCAATCAGTCTATGCTTAGGCCGCTCTCACGCAAAAAGCCTTGTTTTTGCTCCGATAAAAGCTCCGAAAGCGTGTAATCGGCGGCAACGCGCTTGTCAGTGTTAAGTACGCGCAAGCCGCCCTCAGGCGACGGCATAGCCGTTTCCGTAACCGTTATATTGATGCCGAGCTTTTCAATCTCCGCGCTGTACTTCATATCGCGCGGCGCAAGGTAAACCGTCTTTTTACCCTCGCCCGTTTCGTTCAGTGCTTTTTCGGCCTTTTTAAGAAGCCACGGCTTGTAGTCCCCGCTTTTTGTAAACGCGTTAAGCCTTTCCGCCGCAGCGTCCATAACTGCCGCGATTATTTCCTCGCGCTTCACAATAAGGCGCTTCTTTGCGTCAAGCTCCGCGCGCAGTATCTGCTCGTTCGCGCTTTTGTCTATGGTGCGTATGTCAGATTGAATTTCATTGTACGCGCCCTCTAAAAGCTCTGTTTCCTTTTTATCTATGCGCTCCCTGTACTCGCGCTCTGTTTGCTCCAAAAGCTGCTCGCGTCTTTCGCGCGCGTCATTTATGACTATCGCGGAAAACGCAGCGAGCTTATCCTCTATATTTGTGGGCATAATCATTATCTCCTTATACATTATAGGCTGAGGAAAAATCGTTCAGATTGCCGCTTTGCAGCCGACGGTGCCGTATACGGATACTGTCCTCGGCAAAAAGGGGTAAGCTGGGCGATTTTAACCAGCCTTCCGGCTACAGCTTCAGGCCTATTGACTCCTCTACCATTTGATTTATACTGCCGGCTATATCGCGGCTGCCGTGGCGGTCGGGTATTTCTATGATAAGCGGCGTGTGGCGCGTCATACGCGCAGCGGCGATTTCCGCTTTTACCACCGCCGCCGCTTTTTCGGTGAAGATAAGTATGCCAAGCTCCTTATCCTCAAACGCCCGGTTCATTGCCGCCTCAATTTCGCCGCGCTCGTGCGCGACAATACCGTCTATACCGGCAAGCCTGAGGCCTAT
>JAFQYK010000180.1 GCA_017406485.1 Clostridia bacterium | reverse complement strand
TCCGACCTTTACGGCTGGCATGGCTCAAGAGTGTATGTGTTCCAGTCTGACAGCATTATGGGCGACTATAATATAAAACCGAACTACAACATATCGGAAGCTGACAAAACAAAGAAATTTCCGTATATTATGAAGAACGCGAAGCAAAGCTACGCGCACAATTCACAGACAGGATTTTATTACACATTGCACGGAAGCAAGCAGGAAACGGTAATCTACTGCGGCGACCGTTGGTGTGATTTCGGCGGACACGGCATAGGCTATAACGAGTGGGTTCCGCTGTCCTTCGAGGGCGAGAACGATACGCCTGTATTTAACGATTTAAGCCAGTGGAGGCTTGACGCCGAAACGGGAGAATGGAGCGTCGGCGAGGGTAACAACTATATCGCAAACAACGAGTTTGACGCGGACAGAGTGCTTGTTCAAAATCTCACAGGCTGGGAGTGCGAAAGCTCGACAGGGACGGCGTGCGGCAATGTAAAGGCGCACCGCTATTATGGCACATATGCCGCAAAGCACGACGGCGCGGAGGATTACAAGGCTGTAACAAAGCAGACGATAAAAGACCTGCCCGACGGCGTTTATACTCTTAGGGCAAGCGTGATGTCAAGCGGCGGACAGAATGAGTGCGTGCTGTACGCAAATAACGGCGAAAGGGAATATAATACATCGCTTAAATCGGCGATAAAGGACTGGACGGACGTTGTTATAAAGGACGTTGAAGTTAAAAACGGTGAATGTGAAATCGGCGTGCGCTCAGACGCGAACGGCGGTAATTATGTCCGCTTTGACGATATGTATTTTACAAAAAACAGCGATATGGGCACTGTAACAATAGAGGACGGCGCGCTTGAGCTGTTGGATAACAGCGGCAACAAAGTAACAACAATAGAAGCCGGCAAAACCGTACACGCAAAGGTTAGCTATACCTCGACCGGCGAGATAAAAAATTCCTTGACGCTTTATATGGCGGTATATAACATGGACGGCGTATTGCAGGAAATCAGAACGGCAAACAAAAAGGTGACGGAAGCGGAGGAAGACTATATTGAAACGGACGGCATAACACTTGCCGGTGATGTAAGCAATATTTATATCAAGCTGTTCCTGTGGGATAATAAACAGCAGCCGCTTGCAGATGCAGTTGAGATAAAAAAGGATGAGGCGTAATGACAGAATTTACAGTAGAACGCGGCGGACTTAGCTTATATGGAATACTTAAAAAGCCCAACCTTAAAAATTGCCCTGTGGTAATAATGCACCACGGCTTCGGAGGATGTATCAAAAACGGGGAGGACAGTATTTTTACTGCCCTCTCCGAAAGACTTTTAAAGTCGGGTATCGCTTCTGTACGCTTTGATTTTGGCGGACGCGGCAGGAGCGACGGCGAATATAAAAATGTCAATCTGTTCACCGAAATAAATGACGCTGTTGCGGTTTTGGAATATGTGAAAAAGCTTGATTTTGTTACAGAGGTATATATTTTGGGACATTCACAGGGCGGCGTTGTCGGAGGAATGGCTGCGGGGTATTATGCGGATGTGGTTAAGAAGCTTGTTCTGTTAGCTCCCGCGGCTCTGCTCAAAGAGGACGCGCAAAGGGGAAGGTGCTTTGACGCAAGCTACGACACCAACCATATACCGGACACAGTGACGGTATGCGGAAAAGAAATGGGCGGTCACTTTTTCAGAATAGCCAAATCCCTGCCGATATATGAGGTGACAGGTCAGTTTACAAATCCGGCATTGATAGTCGGCGGTATGCAGGACGGAGTCGTAACCCGTCAATCGCTGGAAAAATATGAGAAGGTACTCAAAAAAGGCAGACTTATAGTATATCCGCATATTGACCACGGTATGGCGGGCGCGGATGAGGAGGATATGTTAAGAGAAATCATATCATTTTTAGAAGCGTGAGAAAAAACTTTTATTGAAATCCGTTGTATTTTAACAAAACCTTAACATTTATGTGCTATCATAAGAAAAAATGAGGTGGAGTGAAATGTTTAAGATTTTAGTTTTAGAGGATGACAGAGAGCTAAACAAGACGGTGTGTTCGTTTTTAAATCAAAACGGCTATGAGGCGGTAGGCTCCCTGACTGCCGATGACGCTTATGAGAGAATGTACGAAACGGTTTGTGACCTCATAATATCCGATATAATGATGCCCGAAACGGACGGCTTTGAATTTGCGAAAACGGTGCGTGAAATGAACAAGGATATACCGATGCTGTTTATGACCGCACGCGATGATTTCGCTTCAAAACAACGTGGCTTCCGCATCGGTATTCGACAATGCCTACGCTTGCGGGGCGATAATGCCCATCGAGTGTTTTTAAGTAACAGTTCCTATATTTCTGTTGAAAAAGCGCAAATAATGTGTTAAAATATATTTCAGAAAAATTATACAACCCCAATTTTTTAAAAC
>JAFQYK010000019.1 GCA_017406485.1 Clostridia bacterium | reverse complement strand
TCAAATTTCTCGGTCATATTATCGCCTCACATTTGAATGGTTGTTCATATTTTCAATTATACTATTTTGGTGGGGATTTGTCAATAATTTATCTTCCTATTTACAAATCAAAATCAATGTGGTAAAATAATCTTGCGACAAAACTTACTTGAATATCATAATGTGCATAGCATTGAACCGCATTTGTAAAAAATGCGTGCTCAATCTTTTAATGCTATGCAGTGTCAAAAGAGAAGTTTTGTCGCAGAAACCAGAGCCACGCATTTTTGGCGCGGCTCCGGCTGCGCTTTTTTTTGTGGGAGGAAACCATTATGTATAGAGAGGAAATGGTATTTGGAGTTAATGACAAGGATATGCGTGAGCTTATAGAATTCATAAAAGACGTGCTTGAAGTGGAGGAGGGCGATGAAATTCTTGTCGTCAATAACGTTTGGCGTCTGACTATTTCAAAAATGCCGCAGTAAAAAGCAGCTCATTTGAGCTGCTTTTGTGTCAGATAACGTCGTTCTTTATTAAATCCTCATACGTTTCCCTTTTTACCACTACCCTTGCCTTGCCGTCTGATACGGCTACCATCGCAGGGCGAGGTATGCGGTTGTAGTTGGATGCCATTGAATAGTTGTACGCGCCTGTTGCGAGTACGGCAAGCGTATCGCCCACGTTTATTTCAGGCATCATTGTGTTTTCCAAAAGCACGTCTCCCGACTCGCAGCATTTACCGGCTATTGTCACCTTTTCGGTACGCGGCGCGTTTGCGTTGTTTGCAACAACCGCCTCGTACTCCGACTGATACAGAATATATCTCGGATTGTCGCCCATACCGCCGTCAACCGATATGTACTTTCTGACGTTCTTTATATCCTTTACGCCGCCGACGGTGTAGAGCGTAACTCCCGCGGGCGCGGCGATTGAGCGTCCCGGCTCCATAAGGATAAACGGCAGCTTTACATTTCTCTTTTCGGCAGCCGCCTTGACAACCTCGCTGACATTTTTAATATACTCGTCATACGGCACCGGGTCGTCATTTTCCGTATACATTATACCCATACCGCCGCCGAGATTAAGCTGGGCAATTTCAAGACCGAGCTTGTCCTTTAAGTCACCGATAAAGTTCATCATTATATCAGCCGCTTCGGCAAAAGGCGCTATATCGAAAATCTGCGAGCCGATATGGCAGTGAACGCCCGTAACCTTTACATTTGACATCTTGCTTGCCTTTTCCACAATCTCAAACGCTTCGCCGTTTTCAAGCGCAACACCGAACTTAGAGTCTATCTGACCTGTTCGTATGAAATCGTGCGTGTGCGCGTCAACGCCCGGCTTTATACGGAACATTATGTTCTGTACAACGCCGTATTTTTTCGCTGTTTCGTTTAGGGTTTCAAGCTCGTAAATGTTGTCAACTATGAAGCAGCCTACACCGTTTTTAACCGCAAGCTCTATTTCGTCCGCCGTTTTGTTGTTGCCGTGGAAGTATACCTTATCCATCGGGAAGCCCGCCTTTATCGCCGTGTACAGCTCGCCGCCGGAAACCACGTCAATGCCCAAACCCTCCTCCATTGCCACGCGGCACGTAAAGAGTGTACAGAGCGCTTTGTTCGCGTACAGCACAAGGCCGTTGCCGCCGTAATACTTATCCATCGCGTTCTTATACACGCGGCAGTTTTCACGCAGTAAGTCCTCGTCTATTACGTACAGCGGCGTGCCGAACTCCTTTGCAAGCTCCACCGCGTCATTTTTGCCTATCACAAGATGATTTTGTTCATTTACCGATAAATTATCAGATACAAACATTTTATTAAGCCATCCTTTCACTTTGTTCAAGGATAAATAGGATGCGAAAGAACTGCGTTCTTTCACCGCCTACCCTCCTACATATATTAAAAGTGCTCAGGCCGCACCAAAATAAGGTACAGCCGAGCACCCCTTTGTACTTTAAGCTGTTTCTTTCTTCTTTTCCTTTGCCATTTCGGCTTTTTTATCCTCGCGTATCACCTTCGGCTGCTTGCCGTCCGTGATGCACTTTTTGTCGATAACGACAGTTCTTATGGTGTCGTCGGACGGAACCTCAAACATTACCTCGGTCATTGCGTCCTCGATTATGCTCCTCAGTCCTCTTGCGCCCGTGCCAAGCTCTATCGCCTTATCGGCTATCGCTTCAATCGCCTCGTCCTCAAATTCGAGCTTCACGCCGTCAAACGCGAACAGCGCCTTATACTGCTTTACAAGCGCGTTCTTCGGCTCGGTGAGTATCTGTATGAGTGTTTTGCGGTCAAGCTTTTCAAGCTTTGCGAACACCGGCAGTCTGCCGATAAACTCAGGGATAAGTCCGAATTTCAATAAATCCTGCGGTATAAGCTCTGAAAGAAGCTCGGTTATATCCTTTTCCTTCTTGCTCTTTATATCAGCGCCAAAACCTAAACCCTGCTTGCCTACGCGGTTTTCGATTATCTTGTCGATACCGTCAAACGCGCCGCCGCAGATAAAGAGAATGTTGGTCGTGTCAATCTGTATGAACTCCTGCTGCGGGTGCTTTCTGCCGCCTTGCGGCGGTACGGAGGCTACCGTGCCTTCAAGCACCTTTAAAAGCGCCTGCTGAACACCCTCGCCGCTTACGTCACGCGTTATGGAGACGTTCTCGGATTTCTTTGAGATTTTGTCAATCTCGTCAATATAGATTATGCCGTGCTCCGCGTCCTCAACCTCGTAATCCGCAGCCTGTATGAGCTTCAAGAGGATATTCTCAACGTCCTCACCCACATAACCCGCTTCGGTAAGAGAGGTCGCGTCCGCGATTGCAAACGGAACATTCAGTATCTTTGCAAGGTTCTGAACAAGAAACGTCTTACCGCTGCCTGTTGGGCCTATCATAAGAATATTGCTCTTTTGAAGCTCCACATCACGCGCCTTGTCAGCATTGCCTATTCTCTTGTAATGGT
>JAFQYK010000179.1 GCA_017406485.1 Clostridia bacterium | reverse complement strand
CCACGACTGCGCCTGTGCCAAGGTAACCTCCGACGCGCCGGTTATCGGCGTTTTATTTGCGTCGGGGAACTTTGCGCGGTAGAGAAACGCGCACGCTTCGGCGCGTGTCAATAGGTCATTGGGGTGGAAGTTTTCGCCGTCACCAAGCATATATAAATTAGCAACGGCAGTTTCAAGCCACGGCCTGTAAGCCTCGTCAGCGTCCTTGGCGTCTTTAAAGCTGTAGGTTGTAATTGCGTAGCTGTCAGACGCCTGACCGCCCGAAGCCTTTACAAGTGTTGCGGCAAATTCCGCGCGTGTCACGTATTCGCCGCCATTGAATTTTTCAAGCTTTTTCAGCATACTGTCCTGCAGGGAAAGCGAATAGCGGTAATACCAGCTATCTCTCGGTACATCGCGGAATTCATAATCCGAAACCGGTGACAAATCAAATGCCTCCGAAAAAATCTTCGCCATTTGAGCGCGCGTAATGTTGTCGCCCAAATTCATATCACCCTTGTCGTCACCGGTCATAATACCGTTATTAAAGCAGTATTCCGCCGCTTCTCCCGCCCACGGGTATGACTTTATTTCACTCTCGAAGCTGCCAGCAAAGGCCGCAAGCGGCGTAATGCACATAACCGCGGCCAATGCAGCCGATATAATTCTTTTCATAATTTCTGTCCTTTCGGTAATTTTTTCAATCTTTTATGAAATTAGCACCGAAAGGTACTATATTTCATAAAAGCAAAAAAGTTTCCTTATTCTTGCGCCCGCAGGCGCGGCTTTGCTCAGAAGCTTTTTTCCATTATACACCAAAATTACAGAAAATGCAAATTTACGCTCCGAAGAACACAGAGAGTATCAAATCGCGAATAATATCGCCTATTCCCTTTTTCTTTACCTCGCTTGCCGCGTTAAGGTCAATTTCGGCAAGCGTTTCGCCATTGTGTGTTATTTTGAGTGTGCCGACCTTGTCACCGGCAACAACCGGCGCAGTGATGTTCTCGTACCAATCTATTTCCTTTTCTATCGCTTCTGTACTGCCTTTCTTTAAAAGCGCGCTGTAGCCCTCGGCGGCAATCGCTCCGACCTCGCCGGTTATGCCCTTTTCAACCGGAACCGTACCCATATTGTCGCCTGCCGACACCTGCGTGCTTACGGTGTAGGTTGCAAAGCCGTAGTCAAGAAGCGTACGTGCGCCGTCAAAACGCTTCTGCGACGTAGGAGCGCCGAGTATTACGGCTATAAGCTGCATATCGTCGCGCTTCGCGCTGGCGCTGAGGCAGCAGAGCGCCTTTGACGTGGAACCTGTTTTAAGACCGTTTGCGCCGTCATAATAGCGGATAAGCTTGTTTGTGTTGGCAAGCTGGAACTTGCCGCCGCGGAGAGTATCCATCCATATTGAGGTGTAGTTGAATATTGTCTTGTGTTTTAACAGTTCGCGTGACATAATCGCAACATCACGCGCGCTTGAAAAGTGGTTATCCTCGTCAAGACCGTTTGTGTTCACAAAGTGGGTGTTTTTCATACCAAGCTCCGCCGCCTTCTTGTTCATCATATCCACAAACGCGTCCTCACTGCCTGCAAGAAACTCCGCCATAGCCACGCAGCCGTCATTCGCGCTGGCTACGGCTATACCCTTTAGCATATCGTTTACGCTCAGTTTCTCGCCTGTTTCAAGGAACATTGTACTGCCGCCGTAGCTCATAGCGTTCTCGCTCACGGTCACCATATCGTCAAGCGCGATTTGCCCGCTGTCAACCGCCTCCATTATAAGAAGCATTGTCATAATTTTTGTGACGCTCGCAATAGGCATTTGCTCGTCACTGTTCATCTCGTACATAACAGTGCCGCTCTCCTGCTCAATAAGAATTGCCGCGCGCGCGTCAATATTAAGCTCCGGCGCATTCTCGCCCTCCGCCGTTGCTACAGTACCAAGGATTACAGATACGGATATTATAAGACTTATTATTCTTTTCATTGTTTTACTCCTTTGATTTTTGATATAAACTTTCATATATTTTAGGATATGCTTTTTAATGGGTAATATACAATTAAATATCAAACACAGCATATTGTTTTTCCTCTTGCAAAAATTTCCTATATGTAGTACAATCTATATTGAATAAAAAATTTGGGAGATTTTGTTATGAAGGTTATAGCAGCAACTAAGAACAAAGGCAAAATCCGCGAGATGACGGAAATCCTGTCGCCCCTCGGTATTGAGATAGTACCGCAGGAGGAGGTTGGGATTGAGGTTGACGTTGAGGAAACGGGCGATACGTTTGAAAAGAACGCGCTTATTAAGGCGCGTGCTGTACGTATGGTCAGCGACTACCCCGTTTTAGCCGATGACAGCGGGCTTTGCGTGGACGCCTTAGACGGCGCGCCGGGGGTGAGGAGCGCGCGGTACGCCGGTGATAATGCGACTGACGAAGATAAAATAAACAAGCTTCTTTCCGAAATCGGAGAAGCTGACAACAGAAACGCACGGTTTGTAACGTCCGTTGCCTTTATATTCGAGGACGGGCGCGAGGTGACAGCCGAGGGCAGTGTTGACGGTTCTATTACAAAGGAGCCGCACGGCGAGGGCGGCTTTGGATACGATCCCGTTTTCTATTCGCCGGAGCTTG
>JAFQYK010000178.1 GCA_017406485.1 Clostridia bacterium | reverse complement strand
AAGGTTGCTATAAGACGGTCATTGTCGCGCTGATGAAGTCCGATACTCGGCTCGTCAAGGATATACAGTACGCCCATAAGTCCCGAACCGATCTGCGTGGCAAGACGTATTCTCTGCGCCTCACCGCCCGACAGTGTACCGGCGCTTCTCGAAAGTGTCAGATATTCAAGCCCGACATCTAAGAGGAATTGGAGTCTTGATTTTATTTCCTTTATAACCTGCGAGGCAATCATCAGCTCTCGCTCTGTAAGATTAAGACCTTCCATAAACTCCATCGCCTTACGTATCGGCAGACAAGTGAAGTCATATATATTAAGGTCACCGACTGTAACCGCCAAAACCTCGTCACTAAGACGCGCACCCTTACACTTTGGACACGTTACATCGTTTATATACTTCTCAATGTCATTCCTGACATAATCAAACGTGTTTCCGTTATAGCGGCGTTCAAGGTTCGTTATAACGCCCTCATACGGCGCCATAAATGTACCGCTTCGAAATTCACGATTATATTCCATTTTGATTTTCTCGCCGTCTGTACCGTAGAGAATTATATGCTTTATGTTGTCCGGCAAATCCTTGTACGGCTTTGTTATATCAAACTTGTAGTGCTTTGCAAGCGAGGTAAAATATGTGTGAGCCATCGAGTCGGCTTTTTTTGCATTCGACCAACCGGTAGCTGTGATTGCGCCCTCTAAAAGGCTAAGACTTTCGTCACTGACAACAAGCTCCGGGTCAATCTTCGGCAGCGCGCCCAAGCCGTCACAATGCGGACACGCGCCCATCGGGTTATTAAAAGAGAACATACGCGGCGCAAGCTCGTGCAGACTTATACCGCAGTCATCACACGCGAAATTCTGCGAAAATGACATAATCTCACCGTCAATAACCTCAACCCAAACGAGATCGCCTGTAAGCTGTATCGCCGTTTCGAGTGAGTCTGTAAGACGCTGCTGCACTGTGTCGCGTATTACAATACGGTCAATAACAATCTCTATGTTGTGCTTTTGCGTCTTTTTCAGTTCAATCTCTTCGCCGAGGTCGTACATAACGCCGTCAGCCTTTACGCGAACATAACCGCTCTTTTGCGCGTTCTCGAACACCTTTTTATGCTCGCCCTTTTTGCCGCGGACAACAGGGGCGAGAATTTGTATTCTCGTCCCCTCTCCCAGCGCCATAACTGCGTCAACAATCTGGTCAATGCTCTGTTTCTTTACTTCTTTTCCGCACTTCGGACAATGCGGTATGCCGATACGCGCGTACATAAGACGCAGATAATCATATATTTCCGTTACTGTTCCGACTGTTGAACGCGGGTTTTTGGACGTGGTTTTCTGATCAATGCTTATCGCGGGGGAAAGACCCTCAATATAGTCCACATCAGGCTTGTCCATCTGTCCCAAAAACATACGCGCATACGAAGAAAGCGACTCAACATACCGCCTTTGTCCCTCCGCATAAATTGTATCAAACGCAAGCGAGCTTTTTCCGCTTCCCGAAAGACCTGTCAGCACGACAAGTTTTTCGCGCGGAATTTTAACATCAATATTTTTGAGGTTATGTTCCCTCGCGCCCTTTATAATAATATCCTTTTCCACCGTTATGTCTCCTTTTATTGTACGTAGAATGTACCTGTTTCCCTGATGCGGTCAAGAATTGTCTGCCGCTCGTTCATTGCCGCTTTGTAGTCCTCCGCCATCGACTCGGCAAATATATTTTCAATAATCGGATGCTCGCTGTGTATAAGCGTTGCGTGGTTTATTACTTCGAGCCGTTCAGGTTCGGAAAACTCTCGTATATCAATTATTTCGGCAGCTTGTCCTGTTTCTTCTTTTATAAGCTGTTCGACGTTGTATATCTCCTGCATTGTGATATTCCTGTCGCAAAAGCATATAAAATCAAGCACTCCGTCATTTTCAATCAAATATATAACAGGTGTTAATATGTTGGCGGAGATTATTTGTGCCATTTTGTATTGCATATCAGCGTTCATACTACTCTCCCATTTCCTTCTTTAATCTCTTTATCTTATCTCTGAGAACCGCCGCTTCCTCAAATTCCAGGTTCTCGGCGGCACGCAGCATTTTGGCTTCAAGCTCGGCTATTTCCTTATCGTAATTTATCGTGAGCTGCTCACGCGGCTTGTCGCCCTTGTCTAAGGGCTTCATACTCTCTATAATATCTCGAATATCCTTCTTGATTGTCTTAGGCACAATGCCGTGTTTTTCGTTGAATTCACTCTGCAGCTTTCGGCGGCGGTTTGTTTCGTCAATCGCGCGCTTCATCGAACCTGTTATCGTATCGGCGTACATAATAACGTGACCCTCGCTGTTACGCGCGGCACGGCCTATCGTCTGAATAAGCGACATCTCGCTTCTCAAAAAGCCTTCCTTATCCGCGTCAAGTATCGCCACAAGCGCAACCTCCGGAATATCCAAGCCCTCTCTTAAAAGGTTTATGCCGACAAGCACATCAAATTCGCCTGTTCTTAAGTCTTTTATTATCTCGGTACGCTCAATGGTTGTAATATCCGAGTGCATATATCTTACTCTCATACCGACACCTGTAAGGTAATCTGTCAAATCCTCTGCCATTTTCTTTGTAAGCGTCGTTACAAGCGTTCGGAAGCCCTTTTCGGTGCGTTTATTTATCTCCCCTATCAAATCATCAATCTGATGTTCTGTCGGTTTAATCTCGATTTCGGGGTCAAGCAGTCCCGTAGGACGGATAATCTGCTCCGCTACAACCGTTGAATGTTCGTGCTCGTAATCTGACGGCGTTGCGGAAGTAAATATAACCTGATTTAAACGCTCCTCAAATTCCGGAAATTTAAGCGGTCTGTTATCTGCCGCACTCGGCAGTCGGAAGCCGTAGCGTATAAGCGTTTCCTTACGCGCTCTGTCGCCGTTGTACATCGCGCGTACCTGTGGAACGGTTGCGTGGCTCTCGTCTATAATCATCAGATAGTCGTCCGGGAAATAGTCGAGTAGCGTAAACGGCGCACTGCCCGGCGCGCGGCCGGAAATGTGGCGCGAATAGTTTTCAATACCCTGGCAAAAGCCTATTTCCTGCATCATTTCAAGGTCATAAAGCGTGCGCTGCTGAATTCTTTGAGCCTCGATAAGCATATCGTTTTTCTTGAAATACTTTACCTGCTCCCACATTTCTTCTTCTATTGTCTTCATAGCGAGCTTCATTTTGTCATCGGTTGTTACATAATGCGACGCGGGGTAAATTACCGCATGTTGTCTTACGCCGAGTATCTCGCCTGTGATAACATTTATCTCGCAAATTCTTTCTATCTCGTCACCGAAAAATTCAACACGTATAGCATTGTCACCGTTGTTTGAAGGAAATATTTCAAGGACATCGCCGCGCACGCGGAACTTGTTGCGGACAAAATTCAAATCATTACGTTCATACTGCATTGTGACGAGCTTCTTTAAAATCTCATCCCTGTCGCGCTCCATACCCACGCGCAGCGAGAGCATCATATTTTTGTAGTCGTCAGGATCGCCCAAGCCGTAGATACACGACACGCTGGCAACGATTATAACATCCTTGCGCTCTAATAACGCAAACGTCGCGCTATGACGGAGCTTGTCTATTTCCTCGTTTGTCATAGCGTTCTTTTCGATATATACATCCGACTGCGGTATATACGCCTCCGGCTGATAATAGTCGTAGTATGACACAAAGAACTCTACGCAGTTATTCGGAAAAAACTCCTTAAACTCACTGCATAGCTGCGCCGCAAGTGTCTTATTATGCGCCAACACTATTGTCGGCTTGTTTACCTTAGCTATGACATTTGCCATTGTAAACGTCTTACCCGAGCCGGTAACTCCCAGTAGCGTCTGAAACTTCTCGCCTTTTTTTACTCCCTCTACAAGCGTATCAATAGCCTGCGGTTGGTCGCCGCGAGGCTCAAATTCGGAAACAAGTTCAAATTTATCCATACGGCACCTCCCAATGCTATTT
>JAFQYK010000177.1 GCA_017406485.1 Clostridia bacterium | reverse complement strand
CCTTAACCTTATACTCATAAGTAACCGTGCCACCGCCTACATTGCCGCTTATAACAGGGTCGGGCGCTTCGCTGCCGAGCGTCCAGTCAGGCATTTGCACGGTAAGATTAAGTGTTGCTTGCTTTACGGTTACATTTATTGTCTGTTCATCTACATCGTTATAATTACCGTTGCCCTCTACCATATAATAAACTGTGTAATCCCCCGCTTTTCTGCCCTTTGGTACAGAGGTGAAATAATTATCGCCGTCAACGCTGTATAAAAGCGTGCCGCCGTTCGTGGTTGCAGCTGTTACAAGCTCTTGCGCAAGTCCCGTATAGGTTATATCCTTTGCTGTGGGAGCGGTGACAACGGGAGTCGCCTTCGCTACCTCTACGGATATATTTGTGTTAATACCCTCATAGTTATCGGTATCATCAGGCGTATATGTCGCGGCAAACAGGCGCGTACCCGCGTTGCCGACGCTTTGCGTGGGATTATCCCAAGTCCAACCGCTTGGCAGCGTTACCGCAGAAAGTGTATTACCATATGTTGCCGTTATTCCTTCGGGTGTATTTACACTGCTTTTGGCTTTTATCACCTTTACTGCAAGCGTTCTCGTCACGGTATGCGTCGCGTAATCGTAGCCCTCTACGCTTTCCCAATCGTAGTTTGTATCATAATCTATGGCTATTTTAGCGTCATAGCCATTATTATTGACGGTAGGCACAGTATTGCCGTTTACCCACGACCAACCGCCTGACAGTGAAATTTCCGACAGTTTTGTGCCGTAAACCACTGAACGGCCGCTGACATCGGGAACGGTAAGAACCGGCGTTTTCTTGGCGATAGTCACCTTAACCGTTTTAGCTTCTGTGTCATTATGGTTGCTGTCACCGATTGCCTTGTAATAAACCGTGTACTCGCCCGCGTTTATTCCTGTGGGAACGGTATCGGAATAATCGGTACCGTTAAGGCTGTATTCAACCGTACCGCCCTCCGCGATGCCGCTTGTGACAAGCTCCTGCGCGTATCCGGTATATGTGAGTGACTTAGCCTTCGGATCGGTCATTACGGTAATAGCCGCTTTTCCCAGCTCAAACGGAAGATCTATAAACCACATATTTTTGTCTTTATCGTAGCCTTCTACACCGTCCCAGTCATAATTCTCATCGTCCTCAACGTGCATTATGGCAGGATATCCGTTTTGGTACGCATAATCAACCTCGGGAACAACGCTTCCTTCTACCCACTCAAAATATTTGGTAAGCTCTATATCAGACAGCTTAATACCATATACAAGATTTTGAGATTCGACTTTGCTATAAAGATCCAAGGCTTTAGTAAGAACATCCGTACGCGGATTTTGCTTTGCAATAGCAACATTGATCCTTCTTGCCGGTATATCATTATATTGCTCACCGCCGTCAACCTTGTAGTATACTGCATAAGAGCCGGCGTTTACAGCTTTTGGTATTTCTTCGGAGTAGGTCTTGTTGTCGAGACTGTACAGAAACTTTGTACCATCTATTGTTTCACCCTCTGTGACAAGCTCCTGCTCATTACCGTTATATTCAAGATTTTTTACAGCCTGCGGATATTTTATTTCTTTCTCGGGTATATCCATTTTGCCAAGCTCCGCCGTAACAGTCTGCGGCTCTGTATCGTTGTAGTTATCATCGCCTATTACCTTGTAATAAACGGTGTAATTCCCTTTTTCCTTCGCCTTTGGTATTTCGGCGGAGTAATTTGTGCCGTCAAGGCTGTAAACAAGCGTACCACCGTTTGTCTGACCCTGCACTATAAGCTCCTGATATTCGCCTGTTGTTTTAAGGCTTCTGCCCTTCGGCGGCGTTATAACAGGATTTGCCTTAAGGATGACCGGTTTTACTGTTCTGCTTACTGTTTGGGTTTTATTGTAATAGCCGGAAACGCCGCTCCATTCATAGTTCGCGGTGTCGGAAACAGTGTACTCAGCCTCATAGCCGCTGTTTTTAACTGTCGGCATAACAGAATCGTCTTTCCACCTCCAATTCTCGGGCAGCTCAATATCTGACAGCTTTGTACCGTAAGCCGCCGCCTCGGGAACCGGAGTATCTATCTGCGGTATAGCTTTGTTTATAGTGACGCTGACGGTTTCAGCCGATATATCGTTATATTCGTCACCGCCTTCAAGTCTGTAATAGACGGTATAACCGCCCACATTTTTACCCTTCGGAATATCTGACGAATAATTATTTCCGTCAAGGCTGTACATAAACGTGCCGCCGCTTGTCGCTCCGGCAGTTACCAGCTCTTGTTCCGAGCCGTTATATGTGAGCAACTTTGCCTTCGGCGCGGTAATCTCCGCGTCACGCTTGTCAACTATAACGGTAATATTCATTGTCACGGGCAAATTGTCGAAGCTTACCGACATAAGCGAAATGTTAGGTGTTTTCTCCGTCGCGGTAACGGACAAATTATATGTTCCGACAGGCGCGGAGGTTGGAATTGTCAGCATGTCGCCGCTTATTGCCGCGTTAAGCGCATCGTTGCCGCTGTTTATTGTATAAGTATATTTTCCCTTTGTGCTTGATCCATTTTGATATACAATATACTGTGATAAATCAACGCTGCCGCCCTTACCGTAATTTATTTGAACGGTTTTGTCGCTGTCCGTTTCGCCGTACATTTCCTGCGACACGGCGTAAGCGTAAACATCCTTAGTTATAGGCGTATCTTCGGTCAGTAAATTGCTGAAATTCCATTGGCTGAGTGACCATCCGACAAAAGTCCTCGTGCTTGTGCTCGGAACTGTCGGCAATTCACCGATACCCTCGCCTGTTGCATAGCCTGTCGCATAACGGGAATTATCGTCAGTTTCATATTTTATTCTATGTACACTTTTATTTGTGTCCGAGGTTAGTATAGGCGAAGCATCCTTGTTCTCGCCCTTAAGTCTCTGACCCCATATCATACCATAATCGTCATTTTGCAACATATACGCGACAAGACCGCTTGCAAAATGTTTTGCAGTCATTTCATTTGAGTTTGAGCTGTCATCGCCCGTACCTGTGAGATAATAGCAATATGTGACGGTTGGTTCTAACGTCCGTTTACTATCTTCGGTTATTATGGCATAAGCGTTTGTACCGGAAATTTTTCCGGTGTTATAGCATGAGGTGATTTCGTTCTTGCTGCTTGTTTGCGTGAGATACCAATCCCCGACAATGCCAGCCGCCTTGCCGCCTTCCTTTTTTACTGATACGGAGCCGGTATTGTAGCAATTTGATATGCTGGACGATCCATCGAAGCTGTAGTTATATCCTGTAATACCTCCGGCAGACGCGCCGCCGCTAATGTCTCCTGAATTATAGCAGCGCGTTATTGTGGCATTATAATTTGCCCCGGCTATTCCGCCCTCGCTTGAATTGCCGTTGGCAAGAATTGCATCAAGCTCCCCCTCAAAATAACAGTCGGATATTGTGCCGTTCTCATTTTTGCCGGCTATTCCGCCTATATAAGAAAATATATTGGTACTGTTTTTAACACTTCCGCTGAAACTGCAGTTTTCAATCGTTCCACTGTTGACGCCGACAATGCCGCCTATATTAAAGGAACCGTAAAGATTGCTTGTTTTTATATCTATATCGCCCTCTACTCTTAAATTCTTTATAACACCGATGGAAACGCCGCCGAAAAGGCCGTTGTTTGACATTGTGATATTCCGTATTGTAAAGCCTGTTATTTTATGACCGCCGCCGTCAAATATGCCGTAGAAATAAGAACCGCAGCCTATGGGCATAACCTCTTTGTTCTCAAGATCAATATCGTTCGTCAAAAGGTAATGTACGCCCGATTTCGTCTTACCGTTGTTTACCAAAGCCCTCATAGTTGACAAATCACCGGCACTGCCTATAAGGTACGGTTCCTCCTCTGTGCCTTTTCCCTTTAAAACAAGCCCAAATTCCAAAAGCGGTCTGTCGCCCAAAAGCCAGACGTTGTCAAAATCCCATCCGGAGAATGAGGACTGATTTGCAAACTGCGCTTCCGTGAGTTTTTCCGCGCTGCCTGCTATGTCTGCGGCGCTTCGCGGGCTGTTATCACCGCTTATGCCGCCGTCTGCCATATCCTCAAGGTAGTAGCACTTCTCTATCGCGCTGCTATTTTTGTTGCTGCCCGCAACGCCTCCTGATATCTCATAGCTATACACTCTGCCTGTGCTGTAGCAGTTCGATACCCTCGCGCCGCTGCCTATGCTCTGTCCGACAACGCCGCCGGTGTAGGCGCGCACAGCCTTTACCTCACCTGTATTATAGCTGTTTTCTATCGTTCCGGTATGGTTTTGTCCGACAATGCCGCCCGAAAAGCTGACATCCGCGTCCACGTTGCCGTCATTCACGCACTTCGATACGGTCGCTTCGACATTATATCCTGCAATTCCGCCAACCTCGCTTGCGGTGCTTGATATTGCTCCGGCGTTGTAGCATTTTGTGATAAGACCGCCGTTTTGGTTTTCTCCGGCAATACCGCCTGTGAATTCGTCGCCTATTACTTCTGCGTAGTTTTTACAGTTTTCTATCGTACCGGCGTTCAGACCTGCTATTGCCGCTGTATGCTCGCCGGCGCTAAAGAAGCAGCTGTCGTCCATTATGACATTTCTGACTTGACCGCCCGCGCCGACATAGCCGAATAAGCCCTGATACTCCTCGCTGCCCGCTTCGCAGTTAAGGTTTGAAATAGTGTAGCCGTTGCCGTTAAAATTTCCGCAGAATGGCATTCGGCCGTTCTCGTCAACACTGTAGCTGCCTATCGGTAACCAATCATAACCGTCAAGATCTATATCATTTTCGAGGTATATATACACATTATTATATCGGTTTCCTTTCTTTACATTCTCATAAATCTCAACAAAATCCTCACCTGTTTTGATTGCAATTCCCTCATCCAAGCTCTTCAGCATCGGTCTGCCCGCGCCCTTGGGCATAACCCAGTTATTAGAAAAGCTGCTCCAACCGGAGAAGGTGCTTTCTTTAGCAAACTGCGCTGCTGTAAGCTTAGTGCCGGCGCATTCCTCATTGCAAGCAGTATCTATATAGCAGGCTGTAGAGGTTACAATATCAGCAGTACTGCGAAGTGACTCGCTTTTATTACATCCAAACACACCGCCGGGATTTAAAGCCGCTGTCACCTTTCCGATATTATAGACATTAACCAGTTTTGTATTTTTATAGTCACCAAGAGAACTGGAAGAATATATACCGCCAATTCCGCCCGCATTTTCCGTAGCGTTAACATTCCCCAGATTGTAGCAATTCTCTATATATGTTCCACTTATCATATAGCCGGCAATTCCGCCGCCGACGTACTCTGCATTCACTCCGCCGGTGTTGTAGCACTTTGTAATATTCGCATCAGGCGCACAGTAACCGTAAATTCCTCCGACATTGTTTGTTCCTGTTACGTTGCCCGTATTGTAGCACTCGGCAATATTACCTTTCTGCAACCCTGAGCCGACCAGCCCGCCGACATTTTCGGTTCCTTTTACCTCACCGCTGTTATAGCAATTGGTCATAGTAGCGTCTAACCACATATTTCCCATCAATCCGCCGACGCTTTCCGTACCTGTGACCTTAGCTTGATTGACGCAGTTCGAAAAGCTCTGGCATACATCGCCGGAGCCGACTATTCCCCCTGCATTTTTGCCGCCTGTGATTTTCCCCGATACCGTGCAGCCGCTGACAGCGCCGCGGCTGGAGATTTTTCCGACAATACCGCCTACATAATATGTGCCGCTGACCTCGCCTTTAAAGCTGCAGTTGCGTACACTTGCATAATTGTATAGCTTTCCGACAATTCCGCCGCAGTCCCAAGCGCCTTTTACATAGCCTTCAACATTCAGATTGATTATAGAATGACCCTCATCCTGCACGAAGCCAAACAGTCCCGCATAATCGTCTTGACCGTTTATATAGAGACCTGAAATCGTATGTCCGTCTCCGTCAAAAGTACCGCAGAAACGAATATTGTTGCCATCGTAATCTGCAATAGGCATCCACTGTTTATCCTCACTGCATCCCAAATTAATATCGTTTGTAACCTTGAAATATTTACCGGTATACATCTCAGTATGTTGTGGCTTATCCTTACATTCATCGGAAAGACTCCACATATCCTCCGCTGTGGAAATCAAATAAGGGTCGTCTTTTGTGCCGCTGCCGCCGGAATACGACGGCTGGTCGGCAAATGCGGGCATAGCAAAAAGATACCCCGCCGCCATCGACAGTGTTAAAAGCACTGAAATAAATTTTGTTTTCATATATATCACCTGTCCTTTATATAAGACTTGTCAGCTTGTTCTCATGAAGGTCATACAGAAGGCTGTAT